>JAZTXF010000075.1:0-65476 GCA_045636305.1 Candidatus Gastranaerophilaceae bacterium
TCAAATCCTGGGTAATTTTCCAGTTCTAAATAATTACTTGGTTGTCCTCCAAGCATGTTTATATCAATTATGGCAGTTTTAACATTTCCCCTTGCTGCATATATTCCTGCTGAAAAGCCCGCAGGACCTCCACCTAAAATAATTACGTCATAAGTTAATTCTTTGGTCATTTTTAACTCTTTCCTCAATTTAGTATAATAAAGTTTGTGTAGATTCCCCACCAAGCTTTGTACCAATTATAGTAAATTCTACTATATCGGTTCCGATTAAGTCACCATTTTTAAATTTCTTAATTATCATTTTGTCTTTACCCCAAAAGTTTTCGCCGTCAATTGTTATTGTAGGGGTTTCAATTGTTTCTTTTTCGTTTTTATTTGCTCTTCTGACAAAGGTTATTGTTTTATTTTTTACGTCTTTAATTGTAACTGATGCTCGAGCATTTGTTGTTGGGTTTTCAAGAGTTAAGACGTTATTATGTCTGTAAATGTTCCAATAGTCAATTCCGGGGAGTGCTTTTAGGTTTGGGTTGTTTGTGTAAGTTTGAATAGACGTTACTGCCCAGCTTCCGTAAAGCTCGTTAGGAACTTTTTCAAGTATTGAAATACTACCTTTTATTATCTCAGCATAAGATATTAATGGAGGAAAAAATAATATTGTTAAAATTAAAAATAGAGATTTTTTCATGCTTATATTATAAGAATGTTTTTAAGCAAATCAATTCTCTGGTTGTGGTGTTAGGGTTTCAGTTATATCTTCGTGTAATTCTTTAACTGTTTCTGTAATTTGGGGTGCAAATCTTCTGTTAAATTGAACAGCAAGCTTGTGTCCCATCAGTAGTCCGAGCAAACCGGAAGCTCCGACTGCGCAGATACGTTTTGCCATATTCAAGTTTTTGGTTAAAGACATTGCAAGTGAAATAAAAAATGTTGGTAATAAAGCATTGGCAATAATTTCATACGCAGTCATTTTTACTTTCGTATCGATATTTTTTTCATCTGCTATTTTTATTGCATCAAAGACAGCCAAGGGCTTGTCAAAAGCTTTAAACACTTTAAAATCAGCTTCCAGCATTTTTGATAATTGTTCTATACCGTCATCAGGATTTTCCACAACATTATAATTGGGCGCGGTTTTGTTGATGTCTGTTTCTTTTAATTTTGGAGTCGGATTTTTTTTGAAATAGGTGTGGTTAAGAATTTCTGCGCCTAAGAGTCCTGAAAGGATGGCGGACGTAACTGAAAAACAGTCTTTTAGACAATTTTGCATTATTTTTGTAAATTCTGTTGTTTCTTCAAGCTTCGTAACAGTTTTATCCCTGTTAGCGTCCAGAAAAGGTTTTGTGATTTTTTCTATAAATTTAGGTTTGCGTATTTTTGTAAATAATTCAGTTGTTTTATTTACAAGTGCTTTAATCGGTCTTTGTTTTATTAAAAAATCGGAATACTTTTGAGCAGCACTAACACCTATAATTGAACTTCCTATTATTACGGAATCACGAATAAATGTGTTTTTTTTGTCTTTTTCTTTGGAGGTATACAGGTCATATCCGGTCTTTAGCGCTCCTAAAGAAAAAAGAACTGATATTGGCATATTTCCTGATAATGATATTCGCATATACTAATTATATTATCAAAAGTAAAAAAGTGGTATAGTATTTTATTTTGAGTTAAGATTAATTTATGGAAAAAGTTACAAAAATTTTTAAAACTCCGTTTACTCAAAAAGAAGTTGAAATTGGTCCGGATGCACAGAAGGACATAATTATTTTGGCAATAGAGTCAAGTTGTGATGAAACAGCTTGCGCAGTTGTTAAGAACGGACGTGAAGTTATTGCTAACGTTGTTGCTTCACAAATTAAAACGCACCAACAATTTGGAGGTGTTGTTCCTGAAGTTGCGGCAAGAGAGCATCTTGAGGCAATTAATTTAGTTATAGCAGAAGCTTTTACACAATCAGGATTGAAACCTGAAGAAATAACGGCATATGCAGCAACTGTAGGTCCGGGGTTGGTAGGTTCGCTTTTGGTGGGGTTGAATGCGGCAAAAGCTTTGGCAATTACGCATGATAAGCCTTTTATCGGGGTAAATCACTTGAATGCCCATGTTTGTGCAAATTATATTGATACTGATTTGAAACCGCCGTTTGTCGCTTTGTTGGTCAGCGGTGGACACACACAAGTTATAAGAGTTGATAGTTATTTAGAACAACATATTGTGGCGGAAACGATAGATGACGCTGTCGGAGAGGCTTATGATAAGGTTGCGAGATTGATGGGTTTACCATATCCCGGAGGTCCTAATCTTGATAAAATGGCCAAAGACGGTGACAAAAATGCATTCAAATTGCCACAAGCCAGAGTCGGTGAAGATGAATTTAGTTTTTCAGGATTAAAAACAGCGGTTTTGCAGTTATGTCAGCGTTTAAAAAAAGAACGCGGAGATATTCCTAAAGAGGATATTGCTGCAAGTTTTCAAGAATGTATTTCAGATACGCTTGTTAAAAAAGCGGTTAATATAGCTCAACAAAATGGAATTAAAACCATGGCTTTAGCCGGTGGTGTTGCTGCAAATTCGGAAATTCGCAGGAAGTTTTTTGAGCTTGAAAATCAAGGATTTAAGGTGTATGCTCCACCTATGAAATATTGTACTGATAACGCTTCTATGGTTGCAGCTTCTGCTTATTTTTTGGCTAATACTATGGAGGATTTGTCACAAGAAGTCTTTTCGAGGGTTAAATGATGATATTAATTTATGGGTTTTGTTTAATTTTAGTTGCATTGCTTGTATTGCCATTGATACTTTTAGCGTTTGTTGTTGAACCTAAGTTTCGGGCAGGTTTTTGGCAAAAAATAGGTTTTTATACAGAAAATAAATCGGGTAAAAAAACAATATTGGTTCATGCTGTTTCCGTTGGTGAGGTTAATGCTGTTGAAAACTTAGTTAAACGTATGCGTCAAGAGTTTCCGTATGAATATATTGTCTTGTCAACCGTTACAAAAACAGGTCAAGAGGTTGCAAAAAACAAGCTTTCTAATTATGCAGATGAAATAATTTATTTTCCATATGATTTCTTTTTCTCAGTTATCGCTTGTCTTAAAGCTGTTAAGCCGGATAAAATTATTATTGCTGAAACGGAAATTTGGCCAATGTTTTCTTATGTTGCCAATTTGATAAGAATTCCTTTAATCCTTGTTAACGGAAGGATTTCTCCAACTTCATATAGTGGATATAAGCATTTACGTTTCTTCTTTAGCGAGGTATTAGGATGTTTTAGCAAAATATATATGCAAACTGAAGGGGACAAAGAACGAATTACAGACATTGGCGCACCTGTTGAAAAAACTGAAGTCATGGGAAATTTAAAATTTGATATAGAAAAAAACCTTACTTTAGAGGACAAAGAGGCGTTGGCTAAAGAAGTTCAAATTGGTAAAAACAGGCTTTTTGTCGTTGCAAGCACTCATAAAGGCGAAGACGAAATTACTTTGAATGTATTTAGTGCAATTAAACAAAAAAATCCTGATGCGAAATTGTTGATAGCGCCAAGACATCCGCAAAGATACGAACAGGTTGAAGATTTGTTGAAAAAAACGCCTTATACATATTCAAAAAGGTCTTTAAACGGTACTTTTGCTGATAATGATATTATAATGCTTGATACAATGGGTGAGTTATCTAAGTTTTTCTCATTGGCATATTTAGCTTTTATTGGCGGAAGTTTTTCTGATACCGGTGGTCATAACCCTTTAGAGGCAAATATTTGGGATGTGCCTGTTATTAGTGGACCGACGGTGTTTAATTTTAAGGATATTTATAAATTGCTTACTCGAGAAGGTGTTGCACAAATTGTGAACACAGAGGAAGAATTTATTTCAACAGCGGATAAATTTTATTCGGATGTAAATTATAGAAATAAAATATCCATGATTTGTCGCTCAATCTTTGACAATTCACGAGGTGCAATAGATTTTGTCATAAATAATCTAAAAAATAATATTTAATATATTTTCTATTGTAAAAAAAAGTGGTACAATAATGTTATGAGGATGTTTTTGTCCTACAATATATGTGTAGCAGATAGGTGAGTTATCTTGAATAATAATATTAATAGTTTTGATAATTTAGAATCGTCCATTCGTAAGTCGTCTGTAATTCAAGAACGAATTAATCTTGTGTCTGCTCATATGTATAAACAGTTTTTGGAGTATCAGCATTCTACATTAAATACCTCTGAAACATTTTTAAAGATGGTTGATAATATGGAGTCTACTGTTGAGTTTTTAAAACAGTCTTTTGCTGCGAGAGGGGTAGCGACTCAAAATATTTATCATGAAATTGATGTTGCAAAAACCGTTGCTATCTTGAATATTCTTTGGCATGCGGTCAGTTTTACAACACGTTGTAATAATAAGCCTCAAGCTTTGTATAGAGAAGAAGAAACCCCTATTATTACAGGAAGAATAATGGCATTAAACGGAATTTATTCTGAGATTATCAAAAAAAATCCGGAAAATGAAATGCAAGCTTTGTTAGATGCTGAAATTGCTTCTTTGTTTATTCCTGCTGATAAGACTCAAAATGCAATTATAAAAATTAAACATTTGGGAAATAGAGAGTTTTATATTAATCAAATTGATGCTCCTCGAGAATTTTTGTTGAAAGTTGTAGAAACTGTTTGTGGCGGTGGCATTTGCCATGAAGAATTTACCAAAAAATTAATTTAATAATATTTGAGAGGTTTAAATGATTACCAAAAAAGAATATAGTAGGAGAGTATTTTTTAAATATTTTTTGTATTCCGTTGGTGTTGTTTTAGGTGTGATTTTGTTGTTGTGGTTGTTTAGAGCGACAAGCGTTGATTCTTTTTTGTTAGGAATGGAAAATAAAACATTTGACTTGCGTCAAAAAACAGTATCTATGCAGAAAAAAGCTAACGATAAGCTGGTGATTGTTACTGTAGATAATGCAAGTTATGAATATTTAACAAATAAATATGGTGAGTGGCCAATGCCAAGGGGTGTTTATGCAGATGTTGTGCAGTTTATCGAAAAACAAAACCCTTCTGCCGTTGCTTTGGATTTGATGTTTGTTAATTCTCTTAAAAGTTCTGCTTTAGATGATAGTTATTTGGCAGAGCAATTTGAAAAATATAATAACCTTTATACTTCAATAAATTTTGATAATTTGGATGCTCAAATCAGAAAACCTGAATTGTTACCGGAAAAATTGAGTATAAATGTTGATAATAATTCTAAAATAAATTTATCTAATCCGTTAATTTTTTATTCTAATTGTAGAATGATATTATCACAAATTATAGAGGCTACATCTAACATCGGGCATATTAATCTAACCAGAGAGGATGACGGAATTGCAAGAAGAATAAGCCCTATTGTTAATTATAACGGTATTTATTATCCTCATTTAGCATTGAAAGTCGGATTCGATTATTTAGCTAAAACCGAAAATATAGATACAAAAAATTATAGTATTGATAAAAAAGGTAATTTAGTTTTTGGTGAAAGAAAAATTCCTTTGGATATAACAGGTTCAGCTATTTTAAATTGGTATGGTCCAAGCGGTGAATATAACAAAAATTCGTTTAAATATATTCCTTTATGGAAACTTGAAAAATTTGCTTATGGCGAGCCGGTAGAGGGTGAAGAATTTCTTGGTAAAGACTTTTTTAAAGATAAAATAGTTTATATTGGTGTTAGTGCCACTTCAATGTATGACATAAAATCCACCCCTACAGAGCGTAATATGCCGGGGGTAGAGCTGCATACAACTTTTATTAACAATTTACTTGATAATAATTTTATTAAACGGGTTCCTGTAATTGTTGATGTTTTAATTACTATTGCGTTGAGCTTGTTAATTGCTTTTATTGTTTTGAGATTTGAATCTACGGTTGTTGCTTCTTTAATGAGTGTTGGTTTTTCTGTTTTATATGTTTTGTTGTCAACATGGTTAATGCAAGCCTTTAACTTATGGTTAAGTCTTGTTTTTCCGTTAATTTTTGCCTTAATAATTTTTATCGGAGTTTATTTAGTTAAATATTTTAGAAAATCACGAGATTTTGAACATACTTACAAGCTGGCAACAACGGACGGTTTAACCGAATTGTATAATCACAGATATTTTCAAGAACAGATGATTTTAAACATTGAAACTGCCCGTCGCTATAATTCATTTTTCTCTTTAATATTAATAGATATTGACTTTTTTAAAAAATTTAATGATAAGTTTGGGCACCAATCCGGTGATGCGGTATTAAAACAAGTTGCACAAACACTTAAGAAAAATGTACGACAAACAGATATAGTTTGTCGTTATGGTGGTGAAGAGATGGCAATTATTCTTTCTAATACAAATAAGGAAGAAGCAATATTAACTGCCCAAAAATTATGTGATGCGGTAGGTACAAGAATTTTTGATTTAGCTAATAATCAAAAGGAACATGTTACGATAAGTCTTGGGGTTGCAACTTTTCCTGAAAATGGTGAGGTGGTTCAAAATTTAATTGAGCATGCTGACAAAGGCTTGTATAAGGCGAAAGAAAACGGCAGAAACCAAGTTGGACTTGTTTAGAGCGGATAGTTTTTAATAAAATTTATTGCCTCTTCTTTTGTTGTAATTTCACCGTCTTCTTGAGCTTCTTTTAAGTTGGCTATGATTTGTCCGAGTTTAGGTGATGGTTGGATTTTTAGAATATCCATAATTTCATTTCCTGAAAGAAGTTTTGGAAGTGGTTTTATTTCCTCCAGTAATTCTAAATATCTTTTTAAAAGGGTGTTTAAGTGTGATAGGTTATCGTTAATAATTTCTTCAGTAATTTGAGGTCCTTTTGCAGAAAGCCTGTCAGCTATGGCTAAAAGGATTATATCTGTGGTATTTGTATCCATTTTGCGTAAGAATTTCATTACAGATTTTTCATTGTTGATATTAACATTTGATGGATATATATGATGTTTGATTAATGTTTGAATATATGCAATTTGTTTTTTAGAAAATTTAAGCGGTTTTAAATATGCCGGAGCCAATTCTGCTCCAATCGAATCGTGTTTAATAAACCTGTGTCTGCCTGTTTCTTCGTCTATTGTCCATGTTTTAGGTTTTCCTATGTCATGCATAAATCCTGCAAGTTTAAGAAAAGCGTATTTTTTAATTTCTCCAAGATAATTTTGCCCTAAAAGGTTCTTTGCTTCTTCCGGAAGCTTTATCATGTTGTTATTAATCTGTTGAATAGTTTCAAAAGAATGCTCCAATAAATTTAGATGATGGTGTGCATTGGGCGGGATTAATTTTATATCTTTAATAAAAGGAAATATCGCTTCCAGCATTTCTGTCGAATTCATTTGTTTAAGTGCCTTAACACAGTTTTCGCCTTCAAAAAGTTTCAATATTTCAACTTGAATTCTCTCTTTAGCAGGGTTTTCAATTAGCTTGGCATGCTTTTTGATAAGGTCAAAGGTCTTTTCTTCTATATTAAAGCCAGTAGTGGCGCAAAACCTGAAAACTCTTAATAATCTAAGCGGATCGTCAATGAAATTTTGTTCTGAAATTGAGCGTATATTTTTGTTTTTAATATCGTTTAATCCGTTTGCGGGGTCGAATATTTCATTTTTTTCAATATTATAGGCTATGGCATTTATCGTTATATCACGTCGTTTAATATCTTTTTCTATATTATTATCTATTGCTTTAGCAAAATCTATATAATTTTTTTTGTCTGCGCAGACTAGTCTATATATTTCCCAATCTTTGTCCAGCTCAACAAACGTGGCATTAATCTTTTTAGCGATATCTTTTACTAAACCAAGTATATTGGGGTGAATTAATATAATATCTCTGTCAAATGTTTCTTTGTTAAGAAAAATATCTCTAATGTAACCACCAACAAGATGTGCTTGTGTTCCCTGCAAAAAGGGCATTATTTCCTGAATTATTTTATCTTGTTTTATCTTTTCTTCAATTTTTTTATTCATTGCTCAGTCCGTAAATAACGTTAGATAAAGCAGAAACGACAGCTGTATCTGCTCTTAGAATTAAATTTCCTAAAGAAACCATTGGCAAGTCTGAGTTTTTAAGCATGCTAAATTCTCTTTCTGAAAAACCGCCCTCCGGTCCTATTAATACTAATATTTTGGCCTCTTTTTTAATTTTTGTAGTTTTTAAATATTCTTTTAAGCTTAACTGTGCATGCTTTTCAACGCAGGCAATAATAATATCAAATTCTTTGTTGTTTATTATTTCATCAAGTTCACAAACATTGTAAATAATTGCGACATCAGGTCTTTCGCACTGTTTAGATGCTTCGTAGGATAATTTATTATATTTATCAATTTTAGAGTCTATATAGCTTTTTTTGATAATGCAATTGTCAGAAATTAAAGGATATATACCTTTAACACCTAATTCGCATGCTTTTTGTATTGCATCAGCTTGTGCTTCTTTTTTTAATACAACTTGTCCTAAGAATAGGTTAAGAGGCAAAATCCTTTTAGAGGGGTATGATTTTACAACTTTTGTAATGATAGTGGATGAAGTAATTTTTTCTATAATTGTTTCGTATTGAATTTTGTTTTCGTCAACAAGCAAAAGGGTTTCACCGATTTTTGCGTGTAGAGCTTTTGCTATGTGCGTATAATTTTCTTTGTCAGAAATGGTTATAACGTTGTCCTGTATTGAGTTTTGGTCAATAAAAAAGTGAGGCATATTTTCTGCTTTCTACTGCATATGGATGATTTATTATACTTTAGTATAATACAGCTAAAAATCAAATATAGCAAGTGTTTTAGGGTAAAAATTAACAAAAAGTCTAACAAAAGTTAAACTAAAGTTTAATAAATACATTCCGATAAGGTGAATATAGAGAGAAAAAATAGGAGAGAAAACATGTCAGTAGTAGTAAACACAAACATTCAGTCTTTAATCGGACAAAATAGTTTAAACAGAAATACGTCCGCATTAAACAACACATTACAACAATTATCAACAGGTTCAAGAATTAACAGCGCGAAAGATGATGCTGCAGGTTTGGGCGTGGCAGAACAAATGACAGCTCAAATTAGAGGTAATGCCCAAGCTATGAGCAATATCCAAGATGGTATGAACCTAATTCAAACAGCTGAAGGCGGTTTGTCAGTTATCACAGATAACATTCAAAGAATTCGTGAATTATGCATTCAAGCAGCCAACGAAATTTACAACGAAGAATCTAAACAAGCTATTATGAATGAAATTAGTCAACGTCTTAAAACAGTTGATACAATAGCTCAAACAACAAACTTTAACGGCAAAAGTCTTATTGATGGTACAGTAACATCATTGTCTATTCAAACAGGTCCAAATGGTGATGCTGCGTCTGCAAATCCTAAACTTAATGCTCTTGATATTGGTGCATCATTGACAGATGCAAAAGTTGCTTCTTTGGGTATTAACTTAGATGTTGTTGAACTAGGAAATGGGGATGCAACTGCTAATAAATATGATGGTGCAACATGGACAACACAAAAAATTAGAGATTATATAACTGTTTTGGATACTGCTATAAATAAAATAACAAGTGATATGTCCATGATGGGTGCTTATATGAACTCTATGGAATCATCAGCAGAAAACCTAACAACAATCAATTTGAATCTTGAAGCAGCTCGCTCAAAAATTAGAGACGTAGACGTAGCTCAAGCAAGTTCAGATATGATTAGATATCAAATTCTACAACAAACATCAACAAGTATCCTATCTCAAGCTAACCAAATGCCTTCTATCGCATTGAGCTTGATTGGTGGATAAAACAAAATTAATACTACATATTGACACTCTCTCTCAAATCAGCAAGAAGTAATTCTTGCTGATTAATCTTAAAAAGTATACAAAAAAATTTTTTAAGAGGCTAAAATATAATTATGAAAAATAAAAAGCTTTTATATTTTTTAATATTATTTTTTCTAATGATGCCTGTATCTGTTATGGCAGAAGAGGAATATTATGACGATGTTATTGAGTTTCAACGTGATGATGTTGAACATTCTTTAATAGATGTAAATAAAGAGATTTTTCAAATCAGAGTAGAAAAAAATGCGCCAATTTCGTCAAAAGAGGCTATTCGGGGTATTGATGAGCTTGGACGTATTAATATTTATGACCAAAAAACATATCGCAAATACGACAGAGGAGTTACGGATAAGTCAATAGCTCTTGATGATAATACAAATGTAATTATTGGAAGTCATAATTTGTATTCGGCAATTGGACCTTCAGTAAATTTTATTAAGCGTGAATCTTCTTATGGAGATTATGGTGCTACTTTTGTGACTAAAAACAAATATATTAACTTCGCAGCGGGGTCTTATAATTCGTCTATCGCTTTGGGTGAGTCAGGCGGGCTTGTTATGTCCAGTGCGCCGGTAAAATTGCCTGTAGGGGAGCTAATAGTCGGTAGTGCGGTATATTATACCAATTTAGGAGTGAAGGAAACTGCACATTATGGATTTTTTAATCAATTCAGATATAAAAAATTTAAATTTAACACTCAATTATCAAAATATAAACCTAACAGTTCTTTGGATATAGAAACAAATACAATATTTTTATCACCGGAGATTGCTCTTACAGATAGCTTATCTGTTTCTACAGGGATACAAAATAATGTTACGAGCAAAAAATCAAGAAGCGATTTAACTTTAAATTATCATCCGGTTAAATCTGACAGAAACCTAGAATTAGAGGTTACATTGACGAATTTTTCAAAACCCGGTAATACGAGTGTTCAACAACGTGTTTATTTAGGCACTAAGTTTAAAATTTAGTCTTTGAGAAAAATATTGAATAATGATTTTTTTTTATTATCAATGTAAAATTGTTTAGTAAAATATAGAGGACTAAAGAGTGAATAAGCGATTTTTTGCAATAATATTAATGAGTGCAGTATCAATTTTTTTAGCTGTGTTAACGGTTAAAATTATAATATATCCGTCTTTTGATATGTTTTTACCAAAAGACGGCATGGTGAACGCATCTGAGGTTGCGCCTAAAAAGCTTTTCTTAAATTCTTGGTTGATTATCAAAAACAGATATTTTGATGCATCTCTCAATAAACAAGATTGGAACAGGTGGAAAAAAAGATATACAGACTTAATTGAAACTGAAGAAGATGCGCACTTAGCAATAAATACAATGTTGGCAAGTCTTGATGACCCATATTCTCATTTTTTAAATGCTACGGAATACTCGGAACAAACGAGTAATATAGAATCAAAAATAGTAGGTATTGGTGTTAATATATCCTCCGCGTCAGGAAAAATAGTTGTAATTAGCGCCATAGATGAAACTCCGGCGCAAAGAGCAGGGTTACAAACGGGTGATATTATTTTAAAAGTTGATGACAAAGATGTTAACGGCAAAAGTATTTCTGAAATTGCTCAACTTATCAGAGGTGAAGAGAATACCCAAGTAACATTGGAACTGTTAAGAGATGGGCAAAAAATAACAAAAAGCCTTATTAGAGAGGAAATTAAGATAAAAAGTGTAAATCACAAATTTTTAAAAAACAATATTGCATATATTCGTATTAGTAGTTTTATAGGAACAAATGTTTCTCAAGATTTTTTATCTGCAATGAAAGAAGTAAAATCGGCAAGTGGACTTATTATTGATTTAAGAGGTAATACAGGGGGCTTGTTGCCGAATGCATTATTCGTTGCTGATATGTTTTTAAATGGCGGAAATATCGTTTCTATAGTGGATAGAAATGGTATTAAAAATGATATCAGTGCGCAAAATAAAGTTAAATTATCTGAACGTCCGGTGATAATTCTTGTTGATGGGGCGACTGCAAGTGCTTCTGAAATTGTTAGCGGAGCTTTGAAAGATTATAATAAAGCCATTTTAGTTGGAGAAAAAACTTATGGAAAAGGCATGGTGCAAAAAATCTATCCTATGCCTAATAAAACAGGTATGAATTTAACTATTGCAAAATATCTTACTCCAAAAGGCACTGATATTAATAAAAAAGGGATTGAACCTGACTATGAAGTAAAATTTTCTGTTAAGGACTTTTATGCCCAAAAAGATACGCAACTGGATGAAGCATGCAAAATAATGCAAAAGTTGGTTTCTCTTTAATTTTCTTTTTTCTGTTTTGTACGAGTTGTTTTTGGGTTTTCGTTTTCGCTGATAACTGGTGTTGTATCAGGGCGCAAAAGGATTATGGAATTGAGGTTAAGCTGAATAAAATCTTGTTTTTCTATTTTACGTGAAGCAACGCCTCTGTATTTAACTTCACAATCTTTAATTGCCACAAATCGTTTTGTGCCGTTTAAAATATCAGATAAAACACGATTTTTTTTGCCGGTTTTGGGCATAAAAACATAACCGCGAATTTCGTAATCTTGTGTTACGACAAAAACACGCTCTGACCATACTCCTGATATAAAATCTGTTTTTCCGTTTTTAAATGTTTCCATCTTTTTTCCCCTATGCCGGTTGTATCATGCTAAATAGTGGTAAATATAGAGCTAAAGCAAAGAACAATACAATGCCGCCTAAAACGATAAGCATAATAGGTTCGATAGCTTTTGTCATACTTTCCACAAATTTTTCCAGTTCTCTGTCAATAAATTTAACCGCTTGAGATAGCATCATGCCAAGCTTACCGGATTGTTCTCCGGTTTGAATCATAAATAATAACATTTTGGGCATAATACCGGTACTTCTTAAAGCGGCTGATATATGCAAACCTTGTTGTACTTTAAATTTTGCAGCGTTCATGGCCTCTTTTATAAGTACGTTTTTCAATGTCATTCCTGCAAGCGTTAGTGAGTTTACAATAGGGACACCCGCATCGTATGCAACTTGTAAAACTGCCAGGTAGTTTGCAAAATCGCCATATTTCAATAAATTTCCTATGAGCGGGATACGCAAGCAAAATTTATCTATAGCGTTTCTTGTTGGTGGATATTTAAATAAATAATAAACTACAAAACCAAGAGCTATGGCCATTAAAATTACGGCATACCAATAGTCTTTAAGGAAATGTCCGGCGTCAATACACAACTGTGTAACTGCAGGCATTTCTTTTCCTTGTTGTTCAAAAACTTCAGCAAATTTTGGAAAAACAAAGGTTAACATAACAATAATAACAATAATAGCAAGTATAACAACAAAAGCAGGATACATTAATGCCCCGATAACTTTTGAGCGAATAGATTCTTGCTTTTTGAGAAGTTCTATAATCCTGCCCATTGTTTCTTCCATTTCACCGGAATCTTCACCGGCTTTAGATAAACCAACAAAAATCGGGTCAAAAATATCACTATATCTTTTTATTGTATCTGCAAAAGTTGCACCTGCCAAAATGTGTCTTCGTATTTCTCTTGCAAGGTTTCTGACACGAGCAGCGTTTGCTTCTTGTTCTATGAAAAGTAAACTTTCAACAACAGGTACACCAGCGCCTGCAAGTGTTTGATATGTTGTTGCAAAATCTATTTTTTCCTTAAGTGATAATGGACGTAATTTTATGATTGGCAAAGCACTTTCTTTTTCTTCAATGCTGCTTGCATCTTCATACACTTTAATTGGTAAAAGGTTCAACTGTTTAATTAAAGCTCTGGCGGTTCTTACATCAGGTGCTTCGATTTTTCCTTTTACTTGTTCACTGTTATCTTTTAAAGCTATGTACGTGTAAATTGTCATGATGCCCTCGTTTATTCGTTAACCATACCGAGAACACGAACAAATTCACTAATTGTTGTGTCGCCACGTAAAATATGATTCATGCAGCTTTGTTGGAGCGTTTTCATTCCTGCACCAATTGCAGCTTCCTCTATTTCAATATCGTGTGCTCCCTGTGCGATAAGACGTTTAATTTCTTTGGTAATCGGAAGAATTTCATAAACTCCCATACGTCCATGGTATCCTTCAAAATTGCATTCGGGACAGCCTTTTGGTTTATAGATAGTTGTTTTCATAAAGGCTTCATAATCTTCAGGATTTAGTATAACTTTTTCCGTCTCTTCTAATGTTGGGTTGTAAGTTTCTTTGCAGTGAGGGCAAAGACGTCTGACAAGTCTTTGAGCGATAACACCTGTTAATGTTGAAGAAACTAAATAATCTTTGGCTCCCATTTCAATCAAACGGGTTACAGTTGTTGCTGCGGAGTTTGTGTGGACGGTACTTAATACTAAGTGACCTGTTAATGCCGCAGAAATTGCTGTTTCAAGCGTTTCAAGGTCACGAATTTCGCCGACAAGGATAATGTCAGGGTCTTGACGAAGGATTGCTCTCATGCAACTTGCAAAAGTAATTCCGGCTTTGACATTAACTTGGGATTGATTGATTCCGTCAATTTTAATTTCGACAGGGTCTTCGATAGTAGTAATGTTAACGCTTGGGTCATTTACACTTTTCAATACTGAGTATAAAGTAGTTGTTTTACCGGAACCGGTTGGACCTGAAGCTAAAATAATACCGTTTGGTGAGCTTGTCATTTTTTTGATAATATCAAGTTCTTCTTCTGTTGCGCCTTGTAGTTTTATTATTTTGTCACTTGCACTGAGTGTTTGAGCGGGTGCAAGGACACGAATAACCATTTTTTCACGAGTTCCGACAGGTAAGGTGTTTATACGGAAGTCGTAAGAAATATTATTATATTTAATAAAGAATGTACCGTCTTGAGGTCTTCGGTATTCTGCAATGTCCATTTTAGAAAGGACTTTAAACCTTGTTATAACTGCAGACTCGACTTTTGCGGGCAGAGTTAATACTTGTCTTAAAATACCATCAATTCTGTATCTGACAACATAGCTGTCAAGCCGAGGCTCAATGTGAATATCGCTGGCCTTGTTGTCAATAGCATTGGTAATAATTTTGTTAACGAATTTTGCTACGTTTCCTGTTTTGTCCTGAAGTTCTCGTTCTACCTGCGAAGAAAGGTCTTCTTCAATATCGTATTCAAGAACTTCTTGTTCTATGTTTTTAATAATTTCAGAAGTTTCTTTGTAGCTGTCACCGTAGTTTTTTTCTATAAAGGTTTTAAATTCATAGTGAGTAAGGAGTCTTGCTACCGGTTTAAGTCCTCCTGTTATATATACAATTTCATTTAAAACTTTTTTGTCATTTGGGTGGACCATACCGACATATATTGTTTTTCCGTCTGAAGAAAGAGGAATTACTTTATTTGTTTTGATAAAGTCGACGGGAAGCAGTCTTAAATTTTGCGGCTGGATTTGTAATTCGTTAGAATCAACAGTTTCACTACCTTGTTGTTCGTGCAGATATTCTTTAAGAATTTCTACCGTAATAAATCCTTTTTCAACAAGCGCAGAACCTAACGGTACGTTGTTTGAGCGGCTATAAACCAATGCCTCTAATATTTGCTGGTCATTAACATGTCCTGCTTCTTTTAATAAATCTCCAATACGTTTTGGTTGACTTTGTTTTTGTTCTTGCGGTTGTTTTAGTAGTGGCGTATTATTATTTGTTGTTACTTCATTAACAAAATAATCGTATATTTCTTGGTATTCGCTATCAACTAGGGACACAAATTTTACTTTTAGATTTGTCGCCATAGATATTTTGCTCTCAATTTCCGCTTTTTTAGATTTTTCATTGACAGCTGCGTAAAATATCCCCTTTTGTTCATCTATAGGAATAAAACCGAGCTCATTAATAATGTCTATGCTGAATTTAGCAGCATAGACTTTATTTATTGTATGTTTTATTTTGTTAACTACTTCTTGTGTCATTTTTTATAATGCGTCAACCTCTGATATGTCGATTAAATCTTCTGTATCTTTAATAATGTGTGGTGTTAGCATAATAACAAGCTCACTTTTAGAATTTTCATTGAGTGCACTTCTAAACATCCAACCAATAAGTGGCAAATCTCCAAGTATTGGCGCTTTGCTTGTTGTTTTTTGTTCATTTTGTTGAATAAGACCACCAATAATCATTGTTTCACCATCTTTGATTCTTATTCCTTTTAGTTCCATGTTTCTTCTGTTTAATAGTGTTGCTGCAGTACCGCCAAGATCACCCGGAACTTTTTCTTTTTGAGTAGAATATTCAGGTGTAATGTTTAATGAAACATATCCGTCAGGACTGATAAATGGTGTCAATGTAATTTTCATACCTTCGTCACTGGCAATATTGTAGGTTCTTTGTACCTGTGGTGTTATTGAGCCATTATCCAAATATTGAGTTGTTACGGATGAAATATAATCTGATGTTAAATCTATAGTGGATTCTTGTCCGTTGGTTATCATTAGTTTTGGTGTTGCTAAGGTTCTTCCGTTTCCGTTTTTAATAAGCCAGTTAATTTGTGCTGAAATTATTGAAGGACCTCTCCATTTTGCAGATACGCTAACAGGAGTTCCGGTTAGTGGGTCTATAAACGTATGAAGGTCTTTTCCTTGGTGAAATATTAATGGATATGCTGAGTTGGATGTTGATATTCCGCTAGTTCCGCCAATTGTTCCGCTAAAGAACCTGGAATAAACGCTCCAAGTGTTATCAATAGTTTTCATACCTGTTTCGTTTAGCTCGACAATAGACATTTCAAGAAGAGCTTGAGGTTGTTTTTTATCGGCATCTAAAACAAATTTTTTCATATCATCTGCTTGTTGTGCTGTTCCGCCATAGAGTTTTACAACACCTTGAGTAGGGAAGTAAGCGATTTTTATACCTTGTGTTTTGAATGATTCCATTTCTCCTTGTGATTCATCTTCACTGTCAAGGCTACACGCTATAACCCCACCACCGATAACGATTTCACCATCAGAGTTTTCTTCCAGTTCGTCACCTTCCGTACCTTTGTCTTCAAGCCATGTGTCACAAATCAAAGTTGCCATTTCTTTTGGAGTTGTATGGTTAACTTTGAAGGTTGTTATTCTTAGTGGTTTATCGATTTCTTCAATGACTTTTCTTGCAATGTTGTAGTCTAATTTTGAGCCAAATATTAAAACTTCGTTCTCTCTTGGGTTAGAAACTACAATTTCAGAGTTGGAAAGACCGGGTCTGCCTTTTGTAAAAATGTTTTTGTTTAAGAAAGTTGCAACCTTATTTGCTTCAATGTATTTAACAGGAATAGCGTGCATGCTTTCTTTTGTGAAGCTTAGTTCTTTTGCTGCTTCCATTGATGCAACCATAAGAGTGTCTTCATCAATTACATAAGTTAACTCTGCCATTTCCATTACCATATGAAAGGCTTTATTTATTGTAACGTTTACTAAATCAAGAGTTATTTTTCCACCTGTTGATTCGT
This sequence comes from Candidatus Gastranaerophilaceae bacterium, assembly GCA_045636305.1. Lineage (GTDB taxonomy): Bacteria > Cyanobacteriota > Vampirovibrionia > Gastranaerophilales > Gastranaerophilaceae > RGIG2134. The sequence continues at coordinate 17,266 of JAZTXF010000075.1, forward strand.
GGAAAACAATATTCATGCCTGCTTTGTCAGCAAACATTCTCAAAACTTGTTTTACGTCGGAGTCGCGCAAACTTACAGCAATTTTTTGTTCTCCGTTTTGAAGAGAAATTTCACCTCTCAGCGTGACATTGCGCAAATCGTTATTTGTTTGTTCTTGCTTTGTTTCGGTTGCATTATTTTCTTGAGTTTGAAGTGCTGCAAGAGGTGTTGCGATGCTACCCAAAAAAGCAATTAAACAAGCCGTTAGTGCCCATTTTTTTCTTAATTCTTTTTTGTTGTGTAAGTTTATCATTTTTATAACTCCAGATTATATTTTTTAATTAATTAATTAATTTCTATTAACTTAGTGCCTTTTGTTGTTCTTGCTCCACCAAAACGATTTGGCAGGTCGTAAACATTGTTGAAATTCACATTACCATTCTGTGTTGTTAGAACTTCACCAACAGTAGCACGATATATGTTTGTGCCGTTTTGAACAACAACCCTGTCTTTTGTAATATTTAGTATTTTATAACCGTTAATTCTGTCACCTTTTCTTACAAGATGGTCTTGTCCTTCAATACTTATGATTGCAGAAGGTGATAAAGCATCATATAAAATACCTGAAATAGTTGTTGCCATAAGATTTTCTGCGACTTCATCTTTGATAATTTCTTTTGGTGGCTCAGGATAGCCTGCGCTGTTGTACGTTGCCGGTATTTTTCCGCTATATATATCTAAATCTACTGTTGGGACAAAAGGATTTACCCTGCCGACAGTATTCATCAGATCTACTGTTACAAAAGCTTCTTTAGCTTTTTCTTCAGTGTTTGGTTTTGCTGTACTTTTCGGTGAAGTAGCTGCTGTAGCTGCTTGTGTACCAAAAGTTTTTATTTTTGTTGAATGAGTTTCTTCTTGTGCTTGTTTGCTGTTTTCTGCCGGAATTGGCGCGTTGTCTGATGCGAGTTTATAAAATTCATCTCCGAGTTCTTTTGTGTCGGTTAAAAACTCTTCATTATCCAACGTGTTTTCTGTATTAATCTTGTCAAAAGTCTCGTTAAAGGCAATTGAGTCTTTTATTTGCAAAACAGAAACAATTACGAGAACAATCAAAAGCGTCAATAAATAAATTTTTTTATTGTTTGGCTTTGATATTTTTTGAGCCTCATTTGGGCTATTCAGTTCTATCCCTGTGGTAATATTCCGCATTCTCATTTTCTTTATTTCATTACGTAACGTTTTAATTCTACATTGATTTTATTATAAGCTTATCCTATATAAGGATGATTTTATTCTTAATGGTAATCTTTTTATAAAAAATGGGCAAATATGTTATAAAACTTGATGTTTTGTAACGATTAGAGAGAAATTAGTCAATATTTATAAATTTTTCAAAAATATCTTGTGCTGGTGATATAGATAAAAGAATTCTTTTTTCTTTATTTTTTTCACCTTTTATTATATCAATAGATGACTTTGGCACTTTTAACTCCTTAGATAAAAATTTTACAAGTTCATCATTGGCCTTATTTTCATTCGCTGGAGAAGATATTTTTATTTTAAGATAAACTTCTTCAATAATACCCGCTTTTTCCACCCCCATTATTATAGTTTTTGCGGAGTTAGGTACAACTTTTATGTTTAATAAAATTCCTTTATCTGTATGTTTGTAAAAAGTTTTCATAGGTATATTATAGGATAAAATGTAGAATAATTGTACTTGCAAGGTTAATTATGGCATACACAGACTTATATGAAAATTTAAAAAAGATTTTGACGGAGCAAAATCGTTCCGAAGCGGATATTTTGGAAATTGATAAGGCCTTTGATTTTGCTCGTAGGCTTCATGAGGGACAGTATAGAGTAAGTGAGGAGCCGTATATTATCCATCCTATTCAGGTTGCAATTATCCTTGCGGAGTTGAGGGTTGATAAAAACACGGTTATAGCTGCATTGTTGCACGATATCTTGGAGGATACGGATACTAAGCCTGAAGAAATAAAAAATCTTTTTGGTGAGGATGTGTTGAGTATTGTTCAAGGTGTTACAAAATTAGGTAAGTACCAGTTTAAATCAAAAGAGGAACGCCAAGCTGAAAACTTTAGACGTATGTTTATCGCAATGGCTGATGATATAAGGATTATCTTCTTAAAGCTTGCTGATAGATTGCATAATATGAGAACTTTGAATTATATGGCGCAAAATAAACAGCAAAAAATTGCTCAAGAAACTTTAGATATTTTTGCACCTTTAGCTAATCGTTTGGGGATTGGTAAAATTAAAGCAGAGCTTGAAGATTTATCTCTCAGATATTTATATCCTGAAAAATATTTTGAAATAGCGCAACTTGTTGCTCAGAAAAAAACTGAACGACAAGAAACCGTTACACTCTTGATGGACAAAATAGGCGCTTCTTTAAAAGCAAATGGCATAGAAGCTAATATACAAGGGCGTTTCAAACATTATTACAGTATTTATGCAAAAATGAAACGTTTAAATATAACTTTTCATGATTTGTATGATATAACAGCGGTTCGTGTAATTACAAATGATATTCGTGCGTGTTATGAGGTTTTGGGGTTGATTCACTCGCAATTTAAACCTATCCCCGGAAGATTCAAGGATTATATTGCAATGCCAAAAGGTAACGGGTACCGTTCATTGCATACTTCGGTAATAGGACCTAAATCAAAACCATTGGAAGTACAAATAAGAACACATGAAATGCACGAAGTTGCCGAGTATGGTATTGCTGCGCATTGGAAATATAAGGAAATTGGCTCACAAAAATCTGAAAATCCTGCGGATATAAAGTTTTCTTGGATGAGAAAAGTAGCAGAAATGGGCAAAGACGTTACAAATGCACAAGAGTTTGTTGAAAGTGTAAAACTTGATATTTTTTCAGACCAAGTTTTTGCTTTTACTCCGATGGGCGATGTTTTTGATTTGCCCAAAAATGCAACTCCTGTTGATTTTGCCTTTAGAATTCATACTGATGTTGGGTTTAAAACAGTCGGTGCATTGATAAACGGTCGTATTGTTACTCTTGATACTAAATTGACCAACGGTGATATTGTTGAAATTATGACCTCTAAAAATGGTACACCGAGATTAGATTGGTTAAACTTTGTTGTCACAAAACAAGCACAGTCAAAAATCAAACAGTGGTTTAAGAAAAATCAAAAAGAAGACCATATTCAAGTTGGTAAGGCTAATCTCGAAACTGAGCTTACGAAAGCTGTTTTTGACAATTGTGTAAAAACAGGAGAGTTGCTAAAAGTCGCAAGGTCAATGAACTATAATTCGCTTGAAGATTTGTTTTCCGGTATAGGATATGGGGAAACAACTGTTTCAAAAGTTGTGAATAAGTTGAATAAATCTGAAGAAACAGAACTTCAGATTCACACATCTAAAGAAAGAAAACACGCCAAGAATGATATTTTAGGTCTGGAGGGTATGCTTTATAATTTTGCAAAATGTTGTATGCCTGTTCCTCCGGAACCGATAGTTGGCGTGGTTACCAGAAGTAAAGGGGTTTCTATCCATAGGATTGACTGTTCGTCATTGGATAATGTGCCGGCAGAAAGATTAATGGAAATAAAGTGGGCGGATGAAAGCTTAAACAGAACATACGTTACATCAATAAGAATTGATACTGCTGATAAAATGGGCATGCTGAAAGAGGTTTTGGTTGCGCTTTCGGATTGCAATACAAATATCGTTTATGCGAATGTCAAGGCTAATCCGACAAAAAAATTGGGTATAATTGAGATGGGTATTGAAATAGACAATATTAGCCGATTGCAAAAAGTTATTGCAGCTTTGCAAGCTTTGCCGGATGTGTATTCCGTTAAACGTATTCAAGGAGTTGGCGCAAGTAAAAGAACTTATAATTTGCCGCCTCAAAGCAAATCAAAACCTCAAAAACAAGAAAAATCATCAAAATCTAACAAGAAAAATAAGTAATTATGATAAATAATTGTTGAGCATGCTTTTTCCATGTTTCAAATATTTTTCTTTAACAATTACCTTTGAAGCTACATGTTTTTTTCTACAATAATAGACTAATTGATTGATGTTTTTTTTTCGTAAAAAAGCTAAATTAAAATTGTTAATTAAGGAAGGATAAACTATGGCAGATGAAAACACCGTATTTATGGGACAAAAAGTTGTACCGCAAATAAGTGAAATTTGGACTTCACAACATCCGCTTATGCACTCATGGTTAATTATTAGTTTTGTCGGGTTGGTTGTTTTATATTTTGCAATGAACTTTACTGTTGTTTAATTTTAATTTTTATTGTGTTAAATTAGTGCTATGAATTACGAATTTGACACAATTTCAGCTATAGCAACACCAATCGGCACAGGGGGCGTGGGGATTATTCGTGTATCAGGTACGAATGCGCTCAGTATTGTAGCGGGTATTTTTTCTAAAAAAGAAATTAAACCCAACGCAATTACGTATGGTTGGATTTTTGATGCCGAAGAAAAAATTGATGAAGTTATTGTTTTGTATTTTAAAGCCCCACACAGTTTTACAGGCGAAGATGTTGTTGAAATTCAAGCTCATGGCGGGGTTAATGTTTTAAAAAAAATCCTTGATTTAACCTTAAAAAATGGGGCAAGAATGGCTGAACGAGGCGAGTTTTCTAAGAGAGCCTTTTTAAACGGAAAAATTGATTTGTCCAAAGCCGAAGCAATTTTAGATTTAATTCATGCTAAAACATCAAAATTTGCATCAAAATCAGCAAAAAATTTGTCAGGTAAGTTGGCGCAAGAAATTAATTTGATAAAGACAAATTTGTTTGAAACTTTGGCGGGAATTATTGCAGGAATTGATTTTCCTGAAGATATGCCTGAGCCTACATATGAAAGTTTACGGCTTGCGTTAAATAAGGCACAAGTAGATATAGAAAGGGTTTTGGCTTCTGCTGATAATTCAAACATTATGCGTCAAGGTATAAAAGTTGCTATTGTCGGTCGTCCGAATGTTGGTAAGTCATCTTTGTTTAATAATCTTTTATCTATGGAAAGGGCAATTGTGACTGATATTGCGGGGACAACTCGTGATGTCATTCAAGAAACTCTTGATATTGAAGGAATTCCTGTTACTTTAATTGATACTGCGGGAATTCGTGACGGTGATATAGATAAAGTTGAAAAAATAGGTATAGATTTTACAAAACAAGCTGTTAAAGATGCGGATTTGTCTTTATTTTTGTATGATTGTGCTGTTGGAATGCTTGAGGATGATGAACAAATTTTTGAGCTTGTAAAAGATAAAAATTACTTAAAAATTGCTGCTAAATCTGACTTGTGCTCAACAAGAACTGATAATGATGCTATATATCTTTCAAATAAAACAGATGAAAATGTAAATATTTTAAGACAAAAAATTTCAGAAGTTGTCTTAAATAAAGATTTAACAGAAACGGAATTTACAACTAACACAAGACAACAAGAGTGCTTGAGAAGAGCTCTTGCGTCTGTTAAAATTGCTCTGGATGCGGTTGAAAGAGAAGAAATTCAGGATTTAATTTCTATAGACGTAAAATCCGCTTTGTTAGCACTTGATGAAATTACGGGTGAAGTTATTACCGATGATATTTTGAATAATATTTTTGATAATTTTTGTATCGGAAAATAATATTTTTATACGAAATGTAAAGCCATGCTTGATTTTTACATGTGTTTAATATAAATTATTCATGAACCAAGGAAAATTGGGGGAATGGAGCACAAGCTCCGCGAGAAAGAAAACTTTCAAAATTCCTTAAAAAATACCCAATTCAGGCTCAAAAAAGATTAAAAAGATTATTAAAATATCAGCAGGCTAGCCTGTCGATTTTTAACAATAATTTAGGTCGATACAAATAAATAAAAAGGAGCACAATATGGCAACAAAAGCCTTCAAACAAGATAAAATTGAAATGCTTAAAGAAAAAGCTTCTAAAGCAAAAGTTGCTGTTGTGACTGAATACAGAGGATACTCTGTTGAAGAAATCACTGCTTTGAGAAGAGCTCTTCAAAAAGAACAAGGTGATTACACAGTTACAAAAAATACTTTGGCAAAAATAGCTTTTAAAGGTACTGATTTTGAAATTCTAGAATCTGTTCTTACAGGTCCTACTGCAGTAGCTTTTGGTTACGAAGATCAAGTATCACCAGCAAAAGTTTTATCAAAATTTATTAAAGAAACGAAAAAAGGTGAAATCATCGCCGCTGCCCTAGACGGTAAATTGCTTAGCGCTGATGAAGCTAAAAAACTTGCATCTATGCCTTCAAGAGAAGAACTTTATGCAAAAATGCTTGGCTGCATCAACTCTCCGGCAACTGGTATCGCTGGTGGTATCAATGGCGTTATGTCTGCTCTCGTTAGAGCGATTGACGCTGTTGCAAAACAAAAACAAGCTTAGTTGTTGAAAGCACAACAAAATGTATTAGTAAAAGATAACTCAATTTATAAGGAGAATTAAAATGAGCATAGAATCAATCTTAGAATCAATTGAAAAATTAACTTTAATCGAAGCAGCTGAATTAGTAAAAGCTATGGAAGAAAAATTCGGCGTATCTGCAGCAGCTCCTGTAGCAGTTGCAGCAGCTCCTGCAGCAGCAGCTGACGCTCCTGCAGCAGCAGAATCTAACGAAGTATCTGTAGTTTTGGCATCTGCTGGTGCTAACAAAATCGCAGTTCTTAAAGAAGTTAGAGCTATCACTGGCTTGGGCTTGAAAGAAGCTAAAGATCTAGTAGATGGCGCTCCTGCTCCTGTTAAAGAAAACATCAAAAAAGAAGACGCTGAAACTATTAAAGCTCAATTAGAAGCAGCTGGTGCTACTGTTGAAATCAAATAGTTTTTGATAAGAAAACTTTTTTAAAGCGGAGGTATATCCTCCGCTTTTTTAATGCAAAAATATATATTTTTTAATTACAAATTTAAAAAAACTTATTAATTTAAAAATAAAAGGCAATTTTTTGATTAAAAAAAACTTTATATATATGTAAGGGATAATTCAATTAGGAATATATAGACAACAAAAGGATAGAACAAAGATTTATTTATACTCTCTCTCTTAATATCCTCGTGTTTATTTGATGTTTGCTGAAAAATGCAAACATTTTTTTTGCCTTTGAGATTGGGTGTGGTTAATTTTTATACCACGCTTTTATTCTTAGTTCCTATAAGCTCTAAAACATAGTCATAATAAGCACTTTTACCTTTGTATGTTTTGAGGTTGTTGTATAAGGTTTGTTCGGATACAAAACCTTGTTCGTAAGCAATTTCTTCTAAGCAAGATATTTTTTCGCCTTTTGTGGTTTGCATTGTTTGAACAAAGTTGCTGGCTTGCAACAATGAATCATGCGTACCTGTATCAAGCCAAGCGAAACCTCGTCCCAAAACTTCGACATGCAGTTTTTTGTTATCAAGGTAAATTTTGTTCAAATCTGTAATTTCCAGTTCACCTCTGGCAGAAGGTTTTAGCATTTTTGCATATTTGCAAACATCTTTGTCATAGAAATATAGACCGGTAACAGCGTAATGAGATTTTGGATTTTGTGGTTTTTCTTCAAGTGAAATTGCTTTTCCGTTTTTGTCAAACTCAACAACGCCAAATCTTTCGGGATCTTTTACGTGATAACCGAAAACAGTTGCTCCATCTTTTCTTTGGGCAACTTGTTGTAATAAAGTACAGAAATTATGTCCATGGAAAATATTATCTCCTAAAATTAATGCAACTTCATCACCGTTAATAAATTCTTCACCAAGAAGGAACGCATCTGCAATTCCTCTTTGAGCTTCTTGGATTTTGTATTCAAAGTGAACACCAAATTGAGAACCATCACCGAGAAGTTTTACAAAATTATCGTAATCGGTAGGATTTGTGATGATAAGAATGTCTTGAATTCCCGCCAACATTAAAATTGAAATAGGATAATAAATCATAGGTTTGTCATAAACAGGCAATAAAATTTTAGAAATAGGCAAAGATGCCGGATATAAACGGGTTCCTGCCCCACCTGCCAAAACTATTCCTTTCATAATTTCTCCTTTAATTTTCTATTTTTTCAATTATAACATAAGCAATTGCTTTTGTTTTATCATGACTTAAGCTAACTTTTCCTGTGTATTTCTCATTTAGGTTAGATAAAAATCTTAAGCAAGGAACTTTGTTTTCGTGATAAATTTCAATTTTGTTGAAATCAATTCCTGTTTCACCAAAAGCGCTTAAAGCCTTAAACACTGCTTCTTTTGCACAGTATCTTGCCGCAAAATGTTGTTCGCTTTGAGTTTTGGATTTGCAATAATCAATTTCTAAAGGTGAAAAAACACGATTTAAGAACTTTTCATCTTTTTTTCTAAATCGTTCAATATCTTCTATATCTATCCCAATTGAAATATTTTGTAGATTCATGATGAATCCATAATAACACAAGTTAATTATTTTGTGTGTATTTTTCCCATAAATCGGGGCGCATTTTTTTTGTTTTCAAAATTTGTTGTTCTTTGCGCCATTTTGCTATCTCTGCGTGATTTCCATTTAACAAGACTTCAGGAACCTCCAAACCGTTGTATTCACGAGGTTTTGTATATTGAGGATATTCCAGCAATCCGTCTTCAAAGGAATCGTAGTCGGCAGAATCAATTTTGCCCAAAACACCTTCTATATAACGAATTGTGCTGTCTATAATACACAAAGCAGGTAGTTCTCCACCGGTTAATACAAAATCACCGATTGAAACTTCACGAGCATTGCTCAATATTCTGATTCTTTCATCAAATCCTTCGTAATGTCCGCAAATCATTATCAATTGGTCTTTTTGAGCAAATTCTTTTGCTAAGTTGCGATTAAATTTTTCACCTTGCGGTGTAAGAATAATCGTTTCACTATTCGCCACCTTTTCAACTTGTGCTAACGCATCCATAAAAGGCTGACAAGCAAGGACCATTCCTGCGCCGCCACCATAAGGTGTATCATCGACTTTTTTATGCTTTGAAAGTGAATAATCGCGAGGGTTTATAGGATTTACGATAATTCGCGAGTCATCTATAGCTCTTTTGATTATGCTATGTGAGCATGCATTTTCTATCATTTCCGGAAAAAGAGTTAAAATATCAAAGCGCATTTGTTCTCCTATCCGAGTTTTGGAATTAGTCCATCAATATTTTTTACAATAATTTTTTTGTTTTCAATATCAACAGACGGAACCAACTCTTTTACAAAAGGAACAAAATGTGTGGAATTGTCTTTAATTTTAACTGATAGCAAATCCGTTGCCCCATTTTCAGCAACACCAACAACGATACCTAAAAACTTTCCGTCTGTATCAAAGACTTCCAGTCCTTTCAAGTCTGAAGTTAAAAATTCATCTTCTTGGAGTTCATTAGAAACTATATCTTTTCCAATATAAAGGACTGAACCTTTTAATTCCATAACTTCATTAATCGAATTCAATTCTTTGAATTTTACAATAGCAAAACCCTTATGAAAACGAACAGAAGTTATGGTGAGCTGAATGTTTTCATTTCCCTTTTTTGCAAAAACCGTAGAAAGACTTTCCAGTTGTGATTCTTTGCCTTTAGTGTAGCCAAGTTTTACTTCGCCTTTGATTCCATGAAAATTGAGAATTTTACCGATTGAAATCAACGTGCCCATTGGTTATTTTTGCTCTTCTGATTCAGTTTTTTTTGCGGCATCACCAAGTCTTGCATCGTCTTCAAGAACTTTATCAGCAGGGCTCAAGCCTTTTCTTGGGCGAATAATTTGAGCAGGAGCATCTGCTCTGCCTTCATTCCATCTATCAAGCCCAAGCTCTTTTCTTACAAGACCGATACCAACGTGAACACGCCATTCATCCATTTTAAGTTGGCTTGCAATAATTTTGTGACAACCTATCGGAGGCAAAGGTAGCAATGGTTCATACAAGTTTTTAATAGCTGTAAGTTGGTCTTGAGTAAGTGCCATTTTTCTTTTTGGATATGGCAATTTAGGTAAAAACATTTTTTGTCTGATTAAATTTATACCAAAAAATACTTTTCTTGGTTCAAGGTTGATTTGTGCTCCGATTATTTCGTGCGCATTTGCATTTGGCAAAGGAAGCATTAACTTGTAAAGGGTTTCGATTTGGATTAGTTGTTCCTTTGTTACCAACAATTCTCTTTGTTGTCTAGAGGCTTGAGGGTGTCTGTTTTGTTGAGGACGTCTAAAACCACCTTGTTGAGGTCTGTTGTAGTTTCCTTGAGGTCTACCATATCCGCCTTGAGGTCTGTTTGGGCGGTTTTGGTTTCTGTTGAATCCACCTTGTTGGGGTCTGTTATAACCACCTTGAGGCCTACCATATCCGCCTTGAGGTCTATTATAACCACCCTGAGGTCTGTTATAATTTTGTCTTTGTGCGCTGTAATTACGTGGTGGATATGGTCTTTGATTTTGCTCATCAGGATTGCCTTCATAGCTGTATGATGAACGCATCGGAGGACGTTCTTGTTGGTTTTCTTTATTTTCAGAATTTGCATCTGAAGAACCAGCTTCTAAAATAGGCTTTCTGTCCGGATATAAACAGTTAGGACAAATAATTCTTTTAGGATTTTTTGTTTCGAACTCCGCACCACATTTAGTACACTTATTAATATACATTTTTCACAGCCCCTTTTGACCTTTGTAGGAAAATTCCTTTACTTAAATAATAATCTCTCTTTTAAAATAACTAAAGTCCTTGCTTAACTAGATAAATTTAAATTGCAAACAACCTCAACTGTATTCTATATGTAAAAATATTTTTTAGCAAGTATTTTTTGAGAAAATCATACAACCGATATAGAAATATATATAATTTGCCAAACTTTGTTGAGAAAATAATTCAAATTTGATAAAATATAAGAAAAAATGATGGAGTTTTTAGTAAATGTTATTTTCAAAAATTTATGGAAAGTCAAAAAAATATTTAGCAGTTTCCTTGGCGGAATTGATGATTGTATTAATGTTAATAAGTATAATTGCCACTTTTTTGATAATTACAATTGAAAACTCTGCTTTGCAAACGAAAGAGCTTTTAATCAAATTTGATACGGCATATACAAATCTTTCCAATGTATTATCAAAAGTTATGGTTAACCAAGATCCAAATTCAACTTGGAAAACTGATGCGGAGAAATTGAGCAACATATCTTGTAAAGATGCCTCAGGAAACAACATTACAAATCGGTCTTTGTGTTTGCGAACTGCTATGCTTGATAATTCTTCAAATATTCAGGCTTGTTCATCAGATATAGAGTGTTTTCCTGATTATACTAATTTGTCAACTCAATTAACAGAATATTTTCCTAATACTACAGAGGGAGAAACTGCTTCAATAAAGCTCCCCGAAGGGGCAAATGCGCTTATTTCTTACATGGATAGCGAATGTCAACTCCAAATACCTATAAACAGAAAATCCCGCACAGAAACAGAATATGTAAAAGGTTGCGGGGTAATGGTTATTGATGCTAACGGCACAGATAATCCGAACAACTTAATTATAGACGATACAGAATATGTTGACAGGTTCTTGGTTGCAATCACGAAAAATGGTCTTGTAAAGTCTAATTTTTTGAGTGCTCTTGTATGTGAAGAAGGAACAACGTGGGATTCCAAATCAAAAAAATGCAAAACGGCAACGGTTTGTCCTTATAATATGGACAAAGTAAATACTATGGAAGGTGCTAATGATGATGATAATATTATAAAAACTAATATTGAATCTGATAATTGTTATGACGTTAAATGCAGATATACAGGTTCTGTAACTCCGGCAGGTGTTTGCCCTGCATCATGTAACGCAGGAGAAGGACGTTATGGCGGGTTGTGGGTTTCCGAAGGAGGCAGTCTTGCGGAAGGCACCCCAAAAGAGTGTTGTATCCCAATCTATGACGTGAGAGGCTTGAACAATATTAATAACAATTTAGCAGGAAATTATTGTTTAATGGCAGATTTAACAGTTGATAGCAGCACATTTTCAACATCAATCGGGTCTCTTGCAAATCCTTTTACGGGCAATTTTTACGGCAACGGTCATACTATAAGCGGCTTAACGGTGAGTTTGTTTGAAAAAGTAGAGGGTGCAGGTAAAAAAATAGAAAATTTAGGGTTGACAGGGCTTAATGTAACAGGATACGGCGCGCTTGCAAGACATGTAAATGGGATGGACCTTAGCTCTATATTTGGTACAGGAAATGTAACATCCGAAACACCAGTGAGCGGAAGTATAGGCGGGCTTGTGGGATACTCAGAGACAGCTGCAACTTTTAATAACTTATATTATCAAGGAAATATTACTGTTTCTGACACCGGAACAGATGATAGTTTGCATGTTTTTGGTATAAGCGGGCTTGTTGGCGGTTCTCTCGATAATACACACAACAACCATTATTTTGATGGGAATATAATTTTAACTAAGGATGCTCACCCTGTTTATATAGGTGGAGTTTATGGATACTCAATAAGAAATAATGTCTCAGGTTCTTTTGCAAACGCAATAATAAATCATAATACCTGCAGTAATACCAATTATGTGGGAAATATAATGGGGAGACAACATACTAGTACTGTGACTAATATATATTCTCTTGGTACAATTAATACGGGGGCTTCTTGTTATGCAGGCGGCTTAGTTGGTAAGGTTTATGGCTTAATTCCAGGAGATTCTTTACTCACAAACGCATATTCAACCGCCCAAATAAATGCAACAAATGGTAATGCTTTAATCGGGACAATTGAGACAGGGGTAACTTACACTGTTAGCAATGTTTTTTGGAGCTCTACATTGAGCGGAAAAGATAACGCCGCACCCGGAACAATCTCCGGAATAAGCCCAATACCTGCAACTTTTGACACCAATTTTAATACGGCTATGCCACCACAAGCCCACAGAGATTGCCGCAACAATTCTAGTGCTGCAGGTGGATGTATAGATGCATTAAATACTCAAAATTCATGGGACTTTAACAACGTATGGGCTTGGAAAACTCCCCAAAACGCTTCTCCTGTTACAAATCCGGTCTTTCGTTGGCAATGTAAACCATATAAGTCAAATGGTTATGATTGTTGTAAACCAACAAGCTCAACAGAGTCAAAACTAAACTCTTGCCCTACTGCAAAATGACAGTTAAGGTTTGCAGAGATTGCTTCGGTCACTTCTTCCTCGCAATGCCGGAGAAATTGCAAAGGTTTTTAACAAATAAGTGTAAAGAAAACACTTAAAATTGCACGGCAAAACTCACTATTCATAGACCTTTTCATTTGAAATGTAAAATTATACAAAAAAATTAGGTTTGGTGGGTTATATTATTTCCATTTTTATGATAATTTATAATTAATCAAGAAATTTTATATATAAATTACAACCAATCCAGCTGAAAAGCAAAAGGAGAAATGATTATGACAATTGGCTCATTTGTATTTATGTTACACTCACACTTGCCTTACTACAGAAAAGCAGGCATGTGGCCATTCGGTGAAGAAAACCTTTATGAATGTATGGGAGAAACTTATGTTCCTCTTCTAAACGCAATTTCAGAACTTTATGAAGAAGAAGGAATTAAGGCAAAATTGACAGTAGGTATTACGCCTATTCTTGCAGAACAATTAAATGATGAACATTTGCAAAATGGTTTCATTGAGTATTTGGATAGCAGAATTAAAGCTGTTTCAAAAGATTTGGACAGATATCCCGATCCTGAAATTGCTCATTCACAGCATAAGCGATATCTTGCTGAGTATTATTACAAATGGTTCAATCATATTAAAGACAGTTTTGTTAACAAATATAATAAAAATCTTATTGAAGCTTTCAAAAAATATCAAGATTTAGGTTGTATAGAAATTACAACTTCAGGTGCTACACACGGATTTTCACCGTTGTTGGCAACAGATTCTAACCTTAATGCGCAGTTCAAAGTAGGTTCAGATACAACCAAAAGACTTTTTGGTAAAAAAGCTAAAGGTTGCTGGTTGCCTGAATGTGCATACAGACAAGGTTATGAGTATACCGGTAAAGACGGACAAAAACATTGGCGTCCTGCTATTGAAGTTACTCTTCAAAATAATGACATTCAGTATTTCTTTACTGAATCGCATGTAATTGAGGGCGGAAACTCAATCGGTGACAGACGTGTAATTGGTCCATACGGTAATATTGAATACATTCCTTTGCCTGAACGTGAACCAACAGGGTATGATACATACAGTGCATACTGGCTTCCTGATGCACAAGTTGCAGTAATGGGCAGAAATGACAGAGCAGGTTTTCAAGTTTGGTCTGCTGCAAACGGTTATCCTGGTGATGGTTGTTACCGTGAGTTCCACAAAAAAGATGATAAATCAGGAATGCATTACTGGAGAATTACAAGTGAAACAACTGATTTGGGAGATAAGATGCTTTATGACCCTGTTTTGGCTCAAAATCAAATCGGTTCTAACTCAGACCACTATACAACTCTTATTTACCACTTATTAAATGACTATAAAAATGCAAAAGGTAAAGAGGGACTTGTTATGGTATCTTTTGATACTGAGTTGTTTGGTCACTGGTGGTTTGAAGGTGTTGACTTTATTAAACAAGTTGTTAAAAAACTCAACAATTATCTTCCTGAAGTTGAAAGACTTACTGCAGGTGAATACCTTGAAAAACATCCTCCTGTAGAAGCTATTCAAATCCCTGAAAGCTCTTGGGGTGCCGGCGGACATTTCTATGTATGGATGAACCACTTAACTGAGTGGATGTGGCCTATTATTCACGGTTGCGAAAAACGTATTATGGCTATAGTTGATAAATATCAAGAAATTCCGCAAGATAAATTGCTTCATAGAGCATTAAATCAAATGGCTCGTGAAAATCTTCTCTTGCAAAGCTCTGACTGGCCTTTCCTAATCACAACATGGCAGGCTAAAGATTATGCTGCAGATAGATTTAGAGAACACGTTGAAAGATTTGAAACTATTTGCGATATGATTGAATCCGGAAATATTGACGAGTCTAAACTTAGTGAAATTGAGTCTATTGACAATTGTTTCCCTGTTATTGATTACAGAGTTTATTCAAGTATTGAAGATGGGGTAATTCCTCAACAAGCTAAAAAATTAGCTCCTTTGTATCAATAATAAAGTAATAAAGCTTTAAAAAAACCGCTCTTTAAAAACTTAGTTAGAGGGCGGTTTTTATTTTGCGTAATGGCAAGCTGTTTTGTGACTTAATGATATATTTACATAATTGGGATGATTTAATTTGCAGTATTCTTTTACCTTTGGACATCTGCTATTGAAAAAGCATCCTTTTGGTAAATCTTTTACTGAGGGGATTTCTCCTTTTAATAAAGTTATCTGTTCATTTGGTTCACTTTTAATCTGTGGTATTGCAGCTAAAAGAGCGTCTGTATAAGGATGTGTCGGGTTTTTAAAAAGCTCATTTTTGGTGGCAATTTCGATAATTTCGCCTAGGTACATGACGGCGACTCTATCTGAAATATGTTTGACTACACTCAGGTCATGAGAGATAAAAATAATTGTTAAATTTAACTTTTTTTTCAGTTCTAACAACAAGTTAATAATTTGTGCTTGAATACTTACGTCGAGTGCACTTACGGGTTCGTCGGCAACGATAACTTCAGGCTCTAAAATCAAAGCTCTGGCTATTGCAATTCGTTGTCGTTGTCCGCCGGAAAATTCATGTGGAAAACGTGACAATACTGTTTCATCCAAGCCGACGAGTTTAATAACATTGAATATTTTTTCATTTATTTCTTCTTGATTTTTAACCCCATTAACAATCAAAGGTTCTTTTAGAATATCAAAAATATTCATTCTTGGATTGAGGCTTGAAAATGGGTTTTGAAAAACCAGTTGACATTTTTTTCTAAAATCTTTTTTTTCTGTTTTGTTAAAATCTTCTATATTTTTTCCGTAAAAAAAGATATCTCCGTCGGTTTTCTCTTCAAGTGCTAAAATTGTTCGTGCCAAAGTAGATTTTCCGCATCCTGATTCTCCGACAAGCGAAATAATTTCATTTTTATAAATATCTAAGTTGATTCCATTAACCGCATGGATTTTTCCTTTTTGGTTGTTAAAAAATCCGGAACCGATTGGAAAATGTATACATAAGTTCTTTATTTCGAAAATTTTTTCCATGTGAACATTATATCTTATTTTAAAAAATAAGTTAAGTTAGCCAAAATAACTATTTAACTATTTTGTTTAAGCCGATAGGTTTGTCCACATTTCTTCCAAGATTTAGTGCTGTTTGAAGTGCTAAGACTTGGAAGGTTATAACCGTTGCAAAAATGTTATAGATATTATTTTTTGTATCTATTTTAAGATTGATAGCACCCTCAAAAACGGTATTTTCATTACTAATTGTAATTATCATCGGTGAATAGTCTTTTGTAACTTTTTCCATAATAGTTATAGCGCTGTTTTTTGTTTCTTCAACGGCAATGACAATCAGAGCCGGTTTGTTTGTTAAAACAGCCATGTGTCCATGTAAAAATTCACCTTGAGGATATGCGTTTGCATCGACGTACGAGGTTTCTTTAACTTTTAGAGCTCCTTCTTTGGCTACCGAGTAATAATACTTAGAACCCAAAATAGCAACAATGTTATGTTTTGCAAGTTCTTTTGCTGCAGATTTGATTGAAGCAATGTTTTCAAGATGTTTTGCAATAAATTCAGGTAATTTTTTTATTTCTTCAAGTTCTTTTGTAATATTATGTCCTTTTGAATTTAGGAATTGAAGCATGATTAAATACAAGCAAAAGATTTGTGCTATAAGTGCTTTTGTTGATGCAATACTTTTTTCTTCACCGGCTTCGGAGTGGATTTTATAATCACACAAATTCCACAAAGTTGAGTTTTGGCAATTTGTTACACAAAGTGTTTTTCCACCTGCAGCTTTTACTTTTTTTAAAGATTCTACAGTATCAAAAGTATCCCCTGATTGTGAAATGAAAATGTAAAGTGTTTCTTCATCAATAAATAAATTTTTGGCAATATAAAACTCGCTTGAATATTCAAAAGTTGCTTTTATATTTGCATATTCTCTAAACAACTTTGCAACCATGCCTGCACAATGGTATGAAGACCCACTTGCAATAAATTTCAATTTTCTGATGCCTTCAGGCAAATCAAAAGTAATTCTATTATCATTTGTAATATATTTGTTAATCAAATTATCAAGAACTTCAGGTTGTGCTAAAATTTCTTTTTCCATTTCGCAAGTCATACAAAATCCTCCAAATTACATATATAAATTAAATAATTTAGCAACAAATGTCAAGAAAATAATTTAATTTATGATAGAATAGGAAAGAGAAGTAACCGAACCGACGCGTCTTTTATAAGATGAGGAAAGTCCGAACACCTCAGGGCAAATCGACTGATAACATCAGCCGCGAGTAATCGCCGGACCAGTGCCACAGAAACATACCGCCGATGACTTTTTAGTACAGGTAAGGGTGCAATGGTGAGGTAAGAGCTCACCGAAAACGCTGAGAAGCGTTTGTCAGGTAAACTCCGATTGGGTGCAAGATTGACTGAAAGGTTAAGGTGACCCGCCATCTTTCGAAAAATCGCTTGAGGCGCTCAGCAATGCGCGTCCCAGACAGATGTCGGTTTAAAACAGAATTCGGCTTACGGGTTACTTCTCTTTTTAAATGCGAGGTAAAAATGACTAAATTCTTTGAAAAAACTTTAACTTCGGAAACTGTTTATAAGGGCAAAATTTTTGATATAAAGCATGATGAAGTTGAACTTTCAAATGGTGCAAAATCATTTCGTGATATAGTTGTGCATCCGGGAGGCGTTGTTATTGTTGCAGAAAAAAACAATAAAATTATTCTCGTAAAACAATATCGTTATGCAATATCAGAGGCAATTTTCGAGCTTCCGGCAGGAAAACTGGAATATGGAGAGGACCCTTTTGAGGCTGCTAAGCGTGAACTTAGGGAAGAAACCGGTTATTTTGCAACGGATTGGGATTCTTTAGGTTATATTAACCCATCTGCGGGAATTTGTAATGAAAAACTGTATTTATATAAAGCAAAAATAACTGATTTTGTAGGGCAAGCTCCTGATGAGAATGAAATTATAGATTATTTAGAGTTTGACAAAAATGAAGTGTTTGATATGATTAAAAACGGCAAAATTAATGATGCTAAAACAATCTGCGGACTTATGAGGGCTTACAAATTATGATAAAAATGCTTGTTCTTGATATTGACGGCACAATTATCAAAAAAGATTTTTCTTATTCTAATGAATTAAAACAAAAGCTTAATGAACTTCAAGATAAAGGTGTTAAGGTTGTTATAGCTACAGGCAGGATGCATATGGGAGCGGTTCCGCTTGCAAAAGAGCTTGGACTCAATTCTCCGATTATTTCTTATCAGGGTAGCATGGTTCGTAATTGGAAAGAGAATGATGATGTTTTGTATTCTAAGAGAATGAGTGCAGAGCAAGTATCAAAAGTTATTGATTATTTTCGCTCGCAAAATGTACATATAAATGCTTATAGTAATGATAAATTATATGTTGAGCAGGATGATGATTTAATAAAAGAGTATGTACATAACCGTTTTGTAAAATATCATGTTTTAGATGATTTAAAGACGCTTGATTTGTCCAAAATTGATAAACTTTTGTGCATAGAAGAAGACCAAACAAAAATGCAAAAAGTTGTAACCGAACTCTCTGAAAAAGTAAAAGGTGAATTATACGTGGTAAAATCAATGCGCCATTATTGTGAAGTTACACATATAGATGCAACAAAGGGTAGTGCTATTGAGTTTTTGTGTAAATATTGGGGTTTTGACATAAAAGACACAATGGCAATTGGTGATCAGGATAACGATATTGAAATGATAAAAACAGCTGGAATTGGTATTGCAATGGGCAACGGAACTCAAAATCTTAAAAATGCAGCTGATTTTGTCACAAAATCCGTTGAAGAGGACGGTGTCGTTTTTGCAGTAAATAAATTTATTGAGGTTTAGATGTACAGAATAGGGCAAGGGTTTGATTTACATAGATTGATTGAGGGGCGAGCTTTAATTCTTGGAGGTGTAAAAATACCTCATTCAAAAGGTTTGCTCGGACATTCAGATGCTGATGTTCTCATTCACGCAATTATTGACAGCCTTTTGGGGGCTTTGTGTTTGGGAGATATTGGGCAACTTTTTCCAGACACTGACTCTCAATATAAAGATGCCAATAGTGTTGAGCTTTTGAAAAAGGTGCTCTTATTAGTAGAAAAAGAAAATTATAAAATTGTGAATATCGATTCAACAATTCAGGCACAAGAGCCTAAGCTAATGCCTTATATAAAGGCAATTAGAGAAAATCTTGCAAAAAGCATGTCTATTGATTTGAAACAAATATCCGTCAAAGCAAAAACTTATGAAAAGCAAGACAGTATTGGTAAAGGTGAAGCTATTGCTGTTTATTGTAATACTTTGTTGATGAAAGCTAATTTTGTTTAAAAATTAAAAAAGCATCCATATTTTTAACATTATCTTGCTCGTTATAATTTTCATCATATATCATATGTAAAACTTGTTTAAAATCTTGTTGATGAAGTAAACTATAAGGAATCTGACAAGAAACATAGTATGAATAAGTTATATTTGTATCAGAAGACTGCATTATATAATGTTTGTCATTTTTTCTATAAGAGAGTACACATTGTGGTTCGTTTTCGTTTTTGAATTTTAAAGTTGAGCCTTCGAAATAATAATTGTTTAAAATTTTATCTTTATTTTTTATAAAAGAACTTACTGTTTGAGGTTTGGTAAAAATTAAGTAGTCATATTGCTTTAAATTATATTCATTAAATTTATGTAATAGTAAAAAGTCAATTTTGTAACCATCATTTTCAATTAACTTTATAACTGCTAAATTACCGGCTTCACTTGTAAAAATGCCTATTTTAGAGTCTTTTGGATATGAATATATCCAAGAGCGTAAAGCGCAATATGGCATTTTTCCTTTGTATTTTTGATAAACACTACACATATGTAATGTTCTCATTTCTCTAATGCTCATTCCTTCTTTTAGGTTTTTTGTAATTCCTACAAAATGACGTCCCCACATATGTGTAGAAATAATAATAAAATAAGACATTACATAAAAGAGTATTATGTACTTAAAAATATTTTTATTACTTTTAATGTAAGAAATTGCCATCACAGGTGCGCTTAATGCTAAAAATGTGTTAATAAATCTTGAGCTATATAACATAAACCCAATTCCGGCAGACATTACAGCAATACAAATAAATAAACTTATTCCAAATAATCCTAACAATATTATTTTTTCATTTTTAGGAGCAAAAAATGCTCGTATAATAGAAATAATTGAACAAGGAATAAGTACCAAAATAGAGATTATTCCTCCGCCGATTAAAGAGTCATTTAATTGCCAATTTAGTTGATTTTCATTTGAACTAATTACATTTAAGTCTAAAGGAATATTTAGCAAAGTGAGTAATTTATCTTGACAAATAAAGACGGTATTTTGTAAGTAGTTGCCATACGTAAACCCCGTAAAATCCAATAATAATACTAAGTGTCTTATAAGACCCGAAATATATCCTTGAACTCCGCCTTTCATTTTGTGGTATAAAATAGAGCTTTCAGTACCCATAAAATTGCCAAATTCGATAAAATTTAATATATAGTTATAAGCGGAAAAAATCAAAGTATTCAAACAAGAAAAGCCAATAAATATACCGGTATATTTCCAGAAATTTTCTTTTTGATATTTAATTAGCAACCAAGTGAAAATTATTGCCAATGAAGGAATAACAAAAAATGCTGATGTTTTGGTTCCTACAGCTAAAGAAATAGCTAAAGATGAAAAATAAATTGGTGTAAGTTTTGTCTTTTTAACCCCATAATAAAATAAACTTACACAAGCGAGTATCAGTCCGCTTATTATAATGTTTATTTGTACGCTTGAAGCTTCAAATAATATTCCTGCAATAGAACTGGTTAAAAATATTGTCCAGAGTCTTCTTCTCATTGAATAACCCATTTGTTCAAGTAAAGAGTATAGAGAAAAAATTGTTAGCAGATAACCGGCAAATGAGAAAAAGCCCATAAAAACATTTCGATAGACGAAGGTTAAAAGCCAAGAATATAAAATCTCGGAATTTATGGCCATATTTATATTTCTGTCATCTGCTATATCAAAATGTGCTAATGATCCTTGAGAAACCCACTGCAAAGCTCTGTTAAAGTGATATGCCAATGCATCGTATTCAACTACAGGCATAAACCAACAAAGGAAAACAGAAACGGCTATAAAAAATAGAAAGCCTCCGCCCATAATAAAAAGCATTTTATCTTTTTTCATTGCTTTAATAGCTTGTGAAAAAAAAGTTTTGATTTGTGGAATATAAATAGGCTTTTGGTTTTTATTCCAGTACCACAAAGAAATAGTTAAAAATAACGCATTTAAGGCTAATATTCCTGATTTTGAAATTGCATTAAAAATGGATAAGAGTTCAATAGAAAAAACTATTTGAGCAAATGCAATTAAAAACATTAATATAGGCGTCATTAAATATCTTTTATTAGAAAAAATAGAGGCTAATAAATAAGACGAAACAAAAACTAATATAAAAGAGATTAAAAAGAGAATCATTATCTATCCTTTACAAAAATTATTCTAGTTAACTAATACTATACGATAAAAATAATAGCCTATCTAGCTAATATACACAAAAAGTCCAAGAAAGTAATATAAATTTTGTGCATATTCCACTCTCACTCAAATTTTTACGACCCCTCAAGGTCGTTTTTTTTTATTCTTTTGTAATGACGGGGCCGCCGCCCCTCTTCAACCAGCCGGACTCAAGAGCTAAAGTTCATCGGATTAGGATTCATTTTTGGGGCCTCCGCCCCTCTTCAACCAGCTAGTTTTTCGATTAGCTAGGATTCAGAGCAAACCACCACGATTTGTGCTTACCCTCAGGTTGACAGGTTTGTTTTCTCATAGCACTTCACAAGTATTAAAAATACTGTTATAATGAAGAAGTATATAATAATTAGAGGTACGATAATGACATTTGACAGCTATATAGTTAGTGACACTAAAACCTCTCTTTCTATGCCTTTAGCTAATCTTCCTAAAAAACTAAAGCGTAGCAAGGAGTTTAAGGGCTTTACTCTTGCTGAAACTCTTATTACTTTAACCATTATCGGTGTTGTTGCTGCTTTAACGATACCAACACTTATGAATAAATATACTAAACATACTTATGTTGTCGGGCTAAAAAAGGCATATTCCCGGTTATCTAATGCGATGAAAATGATACCTATCACCGAAGGCTGTTCTGCTGGGGACTACGATTGTGCAGGCATGTTTGATGGGTTGTCGTATGATAAAGGTGTTTGGATAAATAATGGTGAGGCGGTTATAGATATTGACGGACAAAGTTTTGGCGGTTGGGTATATTCAAAGCAAGTCTATTTGTTATCAAAACAATTTAAGACAGTAGATTTTGATTTAAATGTAGGAAATCAAAATAAGAAGTGTGAAATAATTCAAAAAATGATGAATTATGACAGTAATGTTCCTTGTTTCTATACTCAAGACGGAATGATTATAAGCTCTTCTCATGGAATACTTGTGGATATAAATGGAGAAAAGGGACCAAATAAACAAGGTAGAGATCAATTTATGTTTGTTGTTGCTCCTGAAACCAAAAATGGTATTCATCAAGGTACGCTTTTGCCTTCCGGTTCAAAGGCTTTATCTGATTATGATTCAAATTTATATGGTGGTACTTGGGACGTTGGAAAATATTGGAGTGACGGTGATGGTTATTGTACAGCGGCAAACCCAAATATAAATTGCACAGGCAGAGTTCTCGAAGAAGATGCGATGAATTATTAATAAAATCATAAAAAGGCCCTAAATTAATCAGGGCTTTTTTCATGAACTAAATAGATATCGGTTTAGGCGTGCATATTTTTTCTCGGACAATTTCTTCAGAATCTTTATCCATTAAAACAAATAATACGTCTTTTTGCTCAATCACTGTTGTTCCTGTCGGAATGATATATTCGTCATCTCTAAAAATCATTGCAATCAAACATTTTTTAGGTAAGCCTATTTCTATAAGTGATTTTCCAACAGCAATTGACGTATCGGGAACAATAAATTCTGTCATCTTGTTGTTTGTATTTGCAGGTTCGTATTCTAAAATTGAGTTGTGTTTTTTGTTCATTGGGGCATCGACTTTTAGTAATTTCGATACAAGAGGAATTGTTGTTCCTTGTAAAACTACGGAAATTATAACGACAAAAAATACAACGTTAAAAATTTCATGTGAATGAGTCAAACCGCTTGTTAACGGAAAAGTTGCTAACACAATCGGTGCTGCTCCACGAAGCCCAACCCACGATATCAACAGTTGTTCTTTAAAAGGAACCTTAAATGGTAAAAGACTTATATATACCGCAACCGGTCGTGCTACAAATATTAATATAAGTGCAACAATTAATCCCGGAACCGCAACAAGCATTACTTCTTTGACAAAAACGAGCAATCCCAAAATTAAAAACATTGCAATTTGCATAAGCCAAGCAATACCATCGTGAAATTTAGTTAATGTGTTTTTTTGTACAAAAGTGGAGGCTGCCATTGTTAGTCCGCAAACATAAACCGCCATAAATCCGTTACCACCGATGGTTGATGTTAAAGAATAACCTAAAAATACTGTTGCAATTGTTATTGCCACATATAACCCATCATATTCTAATCGAATTTTGTTTATTAGCCAAACCGTAGCTTTTGCTATCAAGTAACCGCAAATTATTCCTAATAACATTTGTTGGAAAAAGTTTCCGACCAACCCCCATATAGATTGAAGTTTTCCTGTAATAAGAGATATTAGTCCGACAGTCATAAATACTGCCATTGGGTCGTTACTTCCGCTTTCAAACTCCAAAAGAGGTTTCAAATTGTTTTTAAGACTAATGTTCTTTGATCGCAAAACACTAAAAACAGCAGCGGCATCTGTTGAGGAAATAATTCCGCCCAAAAGAAAACATTCCAGTATAGGTAATTTTAAAAAGAAATAACTTACAACACCGGTAATTAGTGCTGTGAAAAACACCCCCGTGGTTGCAAGAGATAATCCTTTATTCCAAATAGGTTTAATGTCTTTTATTCTAACGCTTAAGCCCCCCATATATAATATAAAAATAAGGGCGATAATTCCCACAAATTGGGCGATATTAAAATCATCAAAATAAATTCCGCCAAAACCGTCTGAACCGGCTAAAATCCCGACAAAGATAAAAAGTAATAATGATGGAATACCAAATCGTCCGCCAAATTTACTAAATAGTACTGCTACAAGAAGCAAAATCCCCGTTATTAGAATAATTTCAGTAATTGTTCTTCCTCCGTAATGTTACTTTATTGATAATAACATTTTTTTATTAAAGGAACAAGATGATATTATTTTTTGTAATAGAATATGTGCCTTACTATTTTACCCTTTGATGGCATTCTCCAATTTTTGTAATCTCCGATGACGGTAACATCAGCACTACAACCGCCAATCCACCAAGAAACCTCATAAAAGGTTGAACCACAAGAACATAGAGCTTTTTTCGGGATACTTAACAAAAACATATCAGCCACAGCATATTTCATAGAGTGGTATTCTTTATTGGGGAGTTCTACAATTTGGTTTGGAAAAAGGTCTTTTAATTTATTAGAAATTGTTTCGTTCATTACAGAAATAAAAAATTTTGTATCTTTTGGATATTTTTTCATTTTTTCTATAAATTGCTCTAGATAGGGAGTTCGACCATTCTTTATCCAATCACTATTGTCTCGTATTTGGACTGCAATCATATTTTCATTTATTTCTGTTGTTTCAATAATTTCTTTCACTTGTTTTGAAGGTTTAATCCTTGCAAAAATCGGACGATAAATATCGATTATCTCCTGCGGAGTTTTGTTGTATAAAAAATCTATTCGTTTGGTATCTTTATCAAAGGGGTCGTTATTTTCTATATCTATATTATAGTCCGGAGCAACATATAATCTCCAACTTGTCGGGTATGAAGGTTGTATGTTCGCATCAACAATTGAATTGTTTAATTCTTTTATTGTCGTTGTTTTGTCAAATTCAAATAAATTGTTAAAGCTATCACTTACCCAGCCGGTATTGGGCCAAATTAGAAAAATTTCTTCAGGTGAATTAAAATATTGTAAAAAAGACATGAGGTGCTTAATTCTGTTCCCCATCCCCATTTCTTTTTTCATTTTACAGATTAGATGTTGAGTATTTGACATAGAGTTTTTATTTTATTTTAGTGGGAGAAGTGTAAAAAGTCTATAGTCCGTAGAGCGCAATTTGTTTTACATATAGACTAAAAACCAATAAAAAATGTCGTAGGAGGGACTTGAACCCTCAAGGATTTCTCCACACGCCCCTCAAACGTGCGCGTATACCATTCCGCCACTACGACATACCTAAATTTTATTTAATTTTTACCGCTATTCAGCAAAAAAATCTTACACAAAACAAAATTAAAAGTAAACTATACTTTTCGATTTATTATGTAATCATAAATTATTTTTGATGCTTCAACAATAAATTCTTTACCTTGATAACTATTGTATGGGCGTTTGGCAAAGATTGTTACTATATATCTTTGTCCGTTAGGTGCATATACTATGCCTGCATCCCCCAACATTGTCCCAATATCACCTGTTTTGTGAACAAATTGTGCGTTAGCTGGTAATCCTGCTTTAATCAATCTGTCATTTTTGACGTGTGACATATAATCAATAATGCTTTCTCTGCTGTTTATATTCAATAGAGATTCATTATTTATATTATATAAAATGGTTGACATTTCTTTTGCCGTAGAAACATTTCCGCCGCCTAAATCGGGCAACCAGTTTTCAACATGAGTTTTTTTCATACCCCAGTTTTTTAAAGCACTGTTTACAGAATGTTTGCCACCAATTTTTGACATAATCATATTTGTTGAAGTGTTATCTGATTCTTCTATCATATGACGAGCTAATGAATCCATGCTAAATTCTGTGTTTCTTGCTTTGTATTGCAATGAACCGGAACCGCTTGTTCTGTAATATTCGTCCATTGTCATTCTGTCGTATAATTTAAATTGTCCGGATTCGATAGCTCTAAACATTTCTATCAAAACAGGGATTTTTATTATACTTGCTGTCGGATATAATTCATCAGCGTTGATATTTGCATACTTACCATTACCATATTCCCAAACATATATAGCAGGTTGAATATTTTTATAGTTGTTCATTAATTGATGCAATCTGGTTTCTAACATTAGCATTCTGTCTGATTCGAATAAAGTTTGCATTTCAGGTTTTTTTTGTTTTGCTTCAACTCTTAATGGAGTATTCATAAAATATGCATTGTGCATATAGCTTAAAGTTGGGTTTAATATATGCTTATATTCTGCTTTTATATGTTTGGTTTTTATGGGGTTTATGAAGGTTATTTGTGTTGAATGACTGTAACTGTAGGGCAAAACAACAATCCCTAAAAAGACCCCAATTGCCATTTTTAACAATGATTTAAGCGGGTTTGTTCTTTTTTTTACTTTAACACGTTTGAGCTGAGGTTTTGTAGTCGTTTTTTGGGTAGAAAGATTATTTACATATCTTCTGTTAGCATAAGGAGAACTATAGCCTCTTTGTGCTTGGTTTTGATAGCCAGTATAATATGTTCTTTGATATTTTGGTGATGCTTGCGGCAATCTTCATTCCTCTTTTAAATAGCAAAAAATGCCTTCCCCTACATTGACATTATAACTACTTATTAAAAATTTTTTATAATACAAATAGTGTATTTTATTGAGGTTTGCTAAATTCAAAAGGTAATATTTCAACTTCAATGATTGAGTTGTTTGGTTTTTTTATGGTTAATGCAATTTTTTTATTTTGTTTTATATTGTTTAGATATTTTTTGAGTTCAGAAATTGATGTTATTTTTTTGCCGTCAATTTTAACTAGAATATCCCCAATTTCAATCCCTGATTTGTCAGCAGGAGTGTTTTCTATAACATCCTTCACATTAAAATTTCCATTTTTTTCTTTTAAACCTATTCCAATAATTTTGGATGAGTGGTTGTATTCTCGTAGAATTTTTTCGTCAGTGAATTTATCGTGCAAGCTTTTTGTATCTATGTAAGCAACTAAAACGAAAATTAATAACAAAATTAATACTAAACGATAATACATTTTTACCCCATGTTTTTATTGATTAGTTTAAAAAATTATTGTGATTGTAACATTACCTATTTGCATAAAAAAAAAGAGGGATTTAATTTCCCTCTTTTGTATATTTCATTTTATTATTTTATAATTTTTGAAAAATCTGCAATTCTTTCAAACTTTTCTTTTATTTGGCCCAGAAGGTTTATTCGATTGTTTTTAACACATTCTTCTTTGTCCATGACTAAAACATCATCAAAGAACTTTTCAATTGCACCTGTTATTTTAACCAATTGAGCAAATAATGTTTTATAATCATTGGCTTTAACCGTTAATACAGCCGCATGCAAGTCTTTTTCAGCTTGTTCTTTGAAGAGCTTTTCATTAACTTCAGAAATTTTATTATCTTTGATTATTCTTATAATTCTGTTCGCTGCTTCATGGAATTTATCATAATTTTCTGTTTTAGTAATTTCATTTACCAATTTAAGTCTTTCTACAAAATCGCTCAAATCAGTAAGAACATCTTTACTGGAAATACACGCGTCAAGAATATCATGGCTGTATTCATTGGAATAAAGAATACTCAATCTTTGAGTGAAAAATTCTTTTATATCTTCCACTATATCGGTTTTGTTTTCTGCTTTTTTAGGTAACAACGAAATGCTTTTTTCAATAAGTTCTGATAAGTTAATTTTTAAATTGTTAGCAATAATTGTTTTTAGAATCCCCAAAACGGCACGTCTTACTCCTAATGGGTCAGCTGAACCGGATGGTTTTCTTCCGTCTAAAAATACAGCACAGACTGTATCGATTTTGTCTGCTATACCAACGACTTGCCCTTCAATAGTTGAGGCTAGTTCGCTGTCTGTCCCAAGCGGAAAATAATGTTCTGTAATACCTTTTGCGACATTTTCTTTTTCTCCGCTGATTCGGGCATAATCTCCACCAATGAAACCTTGTAACTCTGTAAATTCAAAAACAAGTTTTGTTACTAAGTCGCATTTGCATAATTTTGCGGTTCTTAAAATATCTGTATCGTCTATATTTAATTTACACGCAATATATTTGGAAAGGGTTTCTATTCTGTTTGTTTTGTCAAACATAGTTCCCATTCCTTTTTGGAATGTTACGCCTTTTAAGTCTTCTTCTTTTTGTGCCAATGGTGTTTTTGTGTCTTGCTCAAAGAAGAATAATCCGTCTTCAAGTCTTGCAACCACAACTCTTTCGTTACCGGCTTTGATGTTTTCAAATTCATTGCCGATATAGTTAGTCATTGTGATGAATTTATTTAAAAGTTTTCCGTTTTTGTATAGAGGGAAATAACGTTGGTGTGTTGCCATAACCGTTACATTCACCTTTTCAGGAATATTCAAGTATTTTTCATCAAAACTGCATATAGCAGGGATTGGCCATTCTGTTAAATTGCAAACTTCATCAACTAAGTCATCATTAAGAACAACATCTGCTCCGATTTTTTGCGCAGACTCTTTTGCCAATTTTACAATTATATTACGTCTTTCAATCGGGCAAGCATATACGTTATTTGCTTTTAAATTATCTAAATATGTGTCAGGTGATTTAATTTCAACTCTATCTGATTTGAACCTGTGTCCTCTTGAATATCTTGAAGATTTTATATTGGCAATTTCAACAGGAAGTTCTTCGTTTCCAAATAGAGAAACAACCCAACGAATAGGACGTTGAAATTTAATGTCTAAATCTGCCCAACGCATAAAATGTGAGCCTTGTAATTTTAAAACAATTGACTCAACATTATCTGTTATAACCTCTTTTGTTGATTTGCCTTTTTGTTGTACTTTTGCAAAAACATAGTTGTCTTCAATATACAAACTTTCAGGTGCAACATTGTTTTTCTTTGCAAATCCCAATCCCGCAGGAGTAAGTTTTTTGTTTTCGTCAAATGCGATATGGGCAATAGGTCCTTTTAATATCTTTTCTATGTCTTCTTGTTTTTCCGGCAAACCTTCTATTTTAATTGCTAAACGACGAGGTGTTGCGTAAGTTGTTATAGACTCAAAATTAATTTGATTATCATTTAACAGTTTTTCAAACCCTTTTTTAAGTTGCTCTTGAGCAGAAGGTATAAACTTGTGCGGAAGTTCTTCCGTGCCGATTTCCAATAAATATTTGTTCATTTTTTCTCTCGCTAAACTATTCAATAAATATATTATATAAAGAACATGAAAAACGGTAAAGAAAAACAGAATAAATAGAAGGCTGCTCGTTTGTTTTTATAAATGCTCAAATCTTATAAATGTTAAGAAAAATTTACACACCATGCGAAAAAGCTTTAATAAAGCGCATAAAGCGCTAACCCGTAAATAGTGTATATGTCGCTACTTTATAAAAACAAAATATAAAAGTAAATTAAAAATCCCATGTAAATGCACTATTTGTAAAGAAAAAAGCTTGTAAAAGTTTTTTTAGCATGTACGATTAATAAACGGCGTGTTGTGCGCTCGTGAAATGTAAGCCGAAAAAGGAAAAATAAATGGCAAAAGATGTAATTGAATTTGAAGGAACTATACTTGAGTCAATGCCGAATGCAATGTTCAGAGTTGAGTTGGAAAACGGGCATGAAATTTTGGCGCATATTTCCGGAAAAATCAGGAAAAATTTCATAAGAATTCTTCCGGGGGATAAGGTTAAGGTTGAAATGACCCCTTATGATTTAACCAGAGGAAGAATTACATACAGATTGAAGTAAATACATAAAACCGAAAGGAAAGAATAATGAAAGTTAGAGCATCAGTAAAACCAATTTGCAAAGACTGCCAAGTTATTAAAAGAAGAGGCAGAGTTACGGTAATTTGCAAACATCCAAAACACAAACAAAGACAAGGATAAGTTTTGCACAAGTCGAGCGCAAGCAGCGTGAGGCGGCAACTTATGATTTAAAAAACAAAGTAAAGTACAAAAAATAAAGGAAAACAAAATGGCAAGATTAGCTGGGGTAGATTTACCTCGTAACAAAAGAATGATTATCGCCCTTACCTATATATTCGGTATTGGCCCAACTCGTTCAGCAAAAATCCTCGCTGCAACAGGTATTTCACCTGATTTGAGAACAGATGATTTGACTGAAGACGATATCAAAAAACTTAGAGATGAACTTTCAAATTATGTAATTGAAGGTGACTTGAGAAGAGAAGAAGGTTTAAGCATTAAAAGACTTTCTGAAATCAACTCTTACAGAGGCATGAGACACAGAAGAAAACTTCCATGCCGCGGACAAAGAACAAAAACAAACGCTAAAACAAGACGCGGTAAAAGCTCTGGTCCGGTAAGCAAAAAGAAATAATTGTAACAGAGATCTATAAAATAATAAAAAGGAAATAAAAATGGCAAGACCAATTAAAACAAAGAAAAAAGAGAAAAAGAACGTATTGCAAGGTGTAGTACACATTCAGTCTACATTTAACAATACGATCGTAACTTCTACAGATACTCAAGGAAACTCAATTGCTTGGGCATCAGCAGGTGCTTGCGGATTTAAAGGTGCCAGAAAAGGAACACCATTCGCAGCGCAATCAGCAGCAGAACAAGTTGCTAAAAAATCAATGGATCAAGGTATGAAAAAAGTCGAA
Organism: Candidatus Gastranaerophilaceae bacterium; assembly: GCA_045636305.1. GTDB lineage: Bacteria > Cyanobacteriota > Vampirovibrionia > Gastranaerophilales > Gastranaerophilaceae > RGIG2134. The sequence goes on from JAZTXF010000075.1 coordinate 48,111, forward strand.
GTTTATATCAAAGGTCCCGGCTCAGGTCGTGAAACAGCTATCAGAGCTATTCAAGCAGCTGGCTTGGAAATCACACTAATCAAGGACGTTACTCCTATTCCTCACAATGGATGCCGTCCGCCTAAAAAACGTAGAGTATAATTTTAAAAGGAGCATAAAGTGGCTAGATATACAGGACCTTCACATAAGTTATTCCGTAACTACGGTGTAAAAGACTTATCTAACAGAAAGCTCGTTTCTTCTATGAGACAAAGTGCTTCAGGTCAGCACGGTGCAGCAAGAAAAAAACTTTCTGAATACGCTCTTCACTTAAATGAAAAGCAAAAAATAAGAATGACATATTTAGTAAGTGAAAAACAATTTGCTAAATATTATGCTAACGCTGCTAAGAAAAAAGGCGTTACCGGTACAATCCTATTACAAATGTTAGAATCAAGACTTGATAATGTTATTTTTAGAGCAGGTTTTGCTAACAGCCGTAAACAATCAAGACAAATCGTTAATCACGGTCACGTTCTTGTTAACGGTAAAAGAGTTGACATCCCTTCATACCTTGTTAAAGCAGGTGATGTGATTACTATTAAAGAATCAAGTGCAGCATTTATTAATTCAATTATTGAAGGAATTGATGCAGTTAGCGCTCCGGCATGGATGAGCGAAGATAAAAAAGCTTTGAAAGTTACATTCGACAGAATTCCGGAACGTGAAGAATTAGATCCAGAATTCAAAGAACACCTTGTAATTGAGTACTACTCTAAGTAATTAACCGGGAGAATATAAATTATGGAATTAAAAATTAAATGCGTAAATACAACAACTAGCTCAGATGGTTCACAATACGGTAAATTCGTGGTTGAGCCGCTAGAAAGAGGATTTGGTGCAACTATTGGTAACTCTCTAAGAAGAGTACTTCTTTCAAGCCTTGAAGGTGCAGCATGTACTGCATTAAGAATTGAAGGTATCACTCACGAATACACATCAATTCCCGGTGTTGTTGAAGACGTAATTGATATTATGCTTAACCTTAAAGGTTTGGTAGTAAAAAGCGAATCAGCAGAACCACAAAACATCAGAATAGACATTGACAGACCGGGCCCTGTATTGGCGGCTGATCTTCAATTGCCTGCAGGTGTTAAAGTTATTAACCCTGACTGGTTGATTTGTACTGTTGCTGATGGCGGCTCAATTCACGGTGATATCACTGTTGAAACAGGAAAAGGTTATATTTCAATCGATGTTCTTAAAGAGAACAAAGGCGGATTGCCAATTGATGTACTTCCGATTGATGCAACATTTATGCCTATCAAACGTGTAAGCTACACAGTTGAACCTACTCGTGTTGGTGATGTTATTGATTATGATAAATTGACTCTTGAAATTTGGTCAAATGGAAGTATTGATGTAAACAATGCTTTGTCTCAATCTGCTAACTTGCTTATTGAGCATTTTATGCAAATTGCGGCTATTACAGGGCAAACAGTTACTGTCGGTGCTCCAATTTCATCAATGATTTTAGAAGATGAAGAAGAAGTTGCTGAAGTTGAAGAAGAAACAACATCAATAACAATTGAAGATTTAGAATTGTCTGTTAGAGCTTATAACTGCTTAAAAAGAGCAGCAATCAACTCAATGCAGGAATTGTTGAAAAAATCAGAACATGATTTATTGAACATTAAAAACTTCGGTAAAAAATCATCAGATGAAGTTATTGAAAAACTTAGATTAGCAGGCTTGGATTTAGCTCCAAACCCTGAAGGAATAGAAATCGAATAAAGGATAATAAAAATGAGACACCAAACAAAGAAACATATGCTTGGAAAAGCTCAAGACCAAAGAAAAGCGTTACTTCGCTCTTTGGCAACTGAGTTGTTTCTCCATGGCGAAATAAAAACAACGATGGCTAGAGCAAAGGCTCTTCGTCCTTACGCTGAAAACTTAATTTCTTTGGCGAAAAAAGGCGATTTGCACTCTCGTCGTCACGCTGCTAAATTTATCTTTGATAACAAAACTGGCAGATTGATGAATTCAATTACAAAAGAAGTTGTGTCAGAAGCTAAAGATAATGAAAAAGTTATGGCTGAAACTGTTTTGAGAAAATTATTTGCTGAAATCGGCAAAAAATACGCAAACAGACAAGGTGGTTATACAAGAATTTTAAGAATGCCACCTAGACGCGGTGATGCAGCTGAAATGGCGTTAATTCAATTAGTGTAAGGCTGTGACACGATATAAGCTTGAAATAGAATATATCGGACAGAATTATGCTGGGAGCCAAAAGCAATCAGGAGAAGTGAATACTATCCAAGATGAAATTGAAAAGGCTCTTCGAACATTGACAAAAGAATATACAAAAACTATATTTTCAGGACGAACAGATGCCGGTGTTAATGCTGTGGGACAAGTTCTTCACTTTGATTTTAATAAAACTTTAGTTGCTTCAAAGTTTATTAATTCAATGAATGGGCTTTTACCGGATGACATTAGCGCGAAATATATAGAAGAAGTTTCTGACGATTTTCATGCACAAAAAAGTGCAAGATGGCGTTGGTACCGATACTGTATTATAAACCGAACCCAACGGTCGGCATTTGACGGACAAAATCTTTTGGTAAGAAAAAGATTAAATCTTGATAATATAATCTGTGCTTTAAAACATTTAGAAGGAGAACATGATTTTTCTGCTTTTAAGAGTGTGGGCACAGGTGTTCCCAGTGATATTTGTAATATTTTATATACTAATGCAAATCGCGACGGTGATAAAATTTTTATAGATATAGTAGGGAGCAGGTTTTTGTATAATATGGTGAGAACCATAGTTGGAACCATTTTGATGTTGGAGAAAGATGGATTAAAACCTGAATTGATAAAATCTATTCTTGAATCAAAAGACAGAAAAAATGCAGGGCCAACGATAAGCCCAAACGGATTGACCTTTATGAAAGTGGGTTATGAAGATTGGACAGAATACACAAAAAAAGAAATAATAAACGGAGATAAAAGAATATGAAAACTTATTCAGCAAAACCTCTAGAAGTTGAAAGAAAGTGGTACGTGATTGATGCGACAAATATGCCGCTCGGTCGTTTAGCTACTGCTGCTGCAAACTTACTCAGAGGAAAAACAAAACCTGAATACACTCCAAACGTTGACACAGGTGACTTTGTTATCGTAATCAACGCTGAAAAAGTGGTTGTTACAGGTAAAAAAGAAACAGATAAAATCTACCGTCACCATACTGGTTATTTGGGTGGATTAAAAGAAATAAGCTTTAAAGCTTTAATGGAAAAAGATCCAAGACTTGCTATTGAGAAAGCTGTTAAAGGTATGTTGCCTCATAACACTCTTGGTTCAGAACAATTCACAAAATTAAAAGTATATGCCGGTTCTGAGCATCCACATGCGGCTCAAAAACCTGTAGAATACAAACCGGAGGTTAAATAATGGCTGATAAAGAAATTATGGCAACAGGCAGAAGAAAGACTTCTATTGCAGTTGTAAAACTTGTTAAAGGTAAAGGCAGAGTGTTTGTTAACGGTAAAACTCTTGCTAACTATATCGGAAACAGACCAACTTTAGAGATGATGATTTACAAACCATTGGCTTTGACAGATACTCAATCAAGCTATGATGTTAGAGTAAAAGCTGTTGGTGGTGGTGTTTCATCACAAGCTGGTGCGATTAAACATGCTATTTCAAGAGCTTTGTTAAAAGCAAACGAAGAATATAAATCTGTATTGAAATCAGAAGGTATGTTAACTCGTGATCCACGTGTTAAAGAACGTAAAAAATATGGTAGAAAAAGAGCTAGAAAAAGATTCCAGTTCTCAAAACGTTAATATTTTACGAAGATATACAAAAGACCCGACATTGTCGGGTCTTTTTATTATAAAAGTTATTAATAGTTCATATGGTGGTATTTTTTCTTTTACCAAATATTATAATTATAAGGTACAATCAAAACGGCTAAATGATAAGCTATTACAAAAAATACGCACCATATTTGTTTTTATTGCCTGCCGCAATAGTTTTGGGGTTGTTTTTTTTCTTGCCATTTTTTGATACAGTACTTTTGAGCTTTAAGGATTATTCTTCAAGCATTTATAATCCGGAGTGGATTGGTTTATCAAATTATATTAATTTGATGAAATCACCGGAGTTTTATAAAGTTATATTAAATACTTTGATTTTTTTATTTTGTGCAGTGCCTCTTTTGGCAATAATTCCTTTGATTTTAGCATTGATGGTTAATCAAAAAATAAGAGGTATTACATTATACAAATTATTAATTTATTTACCTGTAATTGTTTCTATTGTTGTGGCAGCAATAGCATTTAAGTGGTTATATGCGCAAAGTGGTATTTTAAATTATGTAATTAGTTTATTTGGCATAAAAGCAGTAGGATGGCTTACTGACCCAAGATTTGCTTTGTATTCGGTAATAATAGTTACTGTTTGGAAGGGGTTGGGGTATTACATGATGATTTACCTTGCTGCATTGATGTCTGCGCCTAAAGATTTGTATGAAGCTTGTGAGGTTGATGGTGCAAACTTTTTACAAAAACATTTAACTGTTTCTTTGCCGCATCTTATGCCAACACTTGCGTTGGTTACGACGATAAGTTCTATTTCTGCTTTAAAAGTTTTTGCGGAAATTTATGTTATGACGAAAGGTGGTCCTTTAAATTCTAGTAAAACTATTGTTTATTATATTTATGAAAGGGCTTTTGAAAACTTGGATTTGGGGGTAGCTTCTGCTGCATCAGTAATTTTGCTTTGTATTGTTATGGTCTTTTCTATCATTAATGTAGTTTTTTTTGAAGGGAAAAAATACTAATGAAAAAAATTCAAGTTAAAGGTGTTTTTATTCATATGACATTAATTTTAGTGTCTTTGCTTTGTATATTTCCTTTTTTATGGTTGTTATCGACTGCTTTAAAGGGTAGTGGAGAAAATATTTTTCAATATCCGCCGCAACTTATTCCGCAAGCTCCGACACTGATTAATTTTAAGTCAGCGTGGTCGCAAATTCCTTTTATAACTTATTATATAAATAGTTTTATTGTTGCATTTTTTACAGTTATTTTGAATTTGATATTGTCTTCGTTGGCGGCGTATCCGTTGGCGAGGATGGAGTTTAAGGGAAAGAAAATAATGTTTTATGCTGTTTTGGCAACAATAATGATTCCGTTTCAAGCAATAATGCTCCCTGTGTATCTTATTGTTTTGAAATTAAATATGGTAGATACAGTCAACAATTTTATGGGGTATTTAGGGTTAATATTGCCTTTTGCGGTAAATGCGTTTGGAATATTTTTAATGCGACAAGCTTTTCTTTCTATTCCGAGAGAATTAGAGGAGGCAGCTTTTGTTGATGGTTGTAATGTTTTTCAAATATGGTATAAAATAATTCTTCCAATGGTAAAACCTACGCTTGCAACTTTAGCAATTTTTACTTTTATTGGTTCTTGGGGTGAGTTTTTGTGGCCGAGTATTGTGTTAACTAATAAAGCAATGTATACTTTACCTGTCGGGGTAAATGATTTGCAGGGGATGTTTTCGGCGAATTGGCGTATAATTGCAGCAGGTTCTTTGATATCTATAATTCCTATAATTATTTTCTTTTTGGCATTACAAAAATACTTTATATCCGGTGAAAATGAAGGTGCGGTAAAAGGTTAATATGAGTATTGTTTCAATAATAGATTCAACATTACGTGATGGTGGGTATTTAAATAATTGGGATTTTAGCGAAAAATTTCAATTTGAGCTCATTCAAGCGCTCATAAATGCTAATGCGGAAATTATAGAATGTGGTTTTATTAGTAATAAATCGGGAAATGATTTAAATGGTACTTGTTATAAATCTATAGAAAAAATAAATAATGTATTAAGGGGTAATTCTTTTAACAATTCTGCGTCAAAATTTGCCGTTATGATGAGACCTGAGGAATATAATGTAGCGGATTTGCCTCAATGTAATAAAGCGGAAAATTGTATAACGATTATTCGGGTAATGCTTTATCAACATGAAATAAAAGATTCTGTTGATATTCTTAAACAAATTGTAGAAAAAGGGTATGAATTGCACATTCAACCTACTATTATAAGCAAATATTCGGATGAAGAAGTTGTAAAAATGATTGAAGGCTTTAAATCCGTTAAGTATAAAGCTATTTCTATTGTTGATACCTTTGGTTCGCTAAATGAAATAAGTATAAAAAAAATTACTTTGTTGTTTGATAAATATGTAAATAAGAATGCGATAATTTCTTTGCATTGCCATAATAATTTGTCTAAAGCTTATCAAAATGCATTGGCTTTTATTTCTTCGGTAGATAAAAAAAGAGATGTATATGTAGATACAGCAGTAAACGGATTAGGTCGGGGGGCAGGAAATTTACAGACAGAAGTTTTTATGAGCTATTTAAAAAATGAAAAAAATATGAAATATTCGATTAGTCCGATAAAGGCTTTTTGTGAAGAAAATATGCGGAATTTTAATCGTAATATTTTTGAAAAAGATTTTTATGCCTATATCATAACAGCACAGAAAAACATGCATCCGAATTATGCGACATACTTGTTGTTGAATAAGTATAGTCAAAAAGACATTCGAAAAATTTTAGAGTTAATTTCAGAAGAAAAGTATGAGAGTTTTGATTTTGAATACATAAAGAGTTTGTGTGAAGTTTATATGATTAAACTTTAATTTTCAAAGACTTGCGGATTTATCATATTGAGTGTATTATATACAATAAATTGCGTATTGGAGTATGAAATGAAAAAACTATTTAATAAATTTGTTCAAGAAATAGAAACCTATATTATGGTTAAAATTAAGCAAAGAACTTTGGCTTTAACTCCGGAGTTGGTAGCAAAAGGTAGAGCTCCTATTGCTCTTGATATAGGTGCGCCTACCGATAACCCGCCAAAATTTGCTATTGAAAAGCTAAAAGAAGCATTGGATTTTGATGGTATACATAAATATTCAACACCTAAAGGCGAAGCTTCGTTTTTAGAAGCAGTTGCTCAAAGAATGAAAACTCGTTTTAATGTTGATGTTGATCCAAATACTGAAGTATGTTCTTTGATTGGGTCAAAAGAAGGCTTGGCAAACATTATACGTGAGCTTATAAATCCGACATTAAAAGAAGAGGACAAAGAAATTATTCTTGTTCCGGACCCAGGGTATGCTTCTTATAGTCAGATGTTGTTAGTTTCAGGGGGAATATCATATCCAATTCCTTTAACAAAAGAAAATAATTACATGCCGGATATGGAAGAAGTTTGGGAATCTTTGAAAAAAGATGGCTATGACCAAAAGAAAGTTAAAGCGGTTATAGTAAATTATCCAAACAATCCTCTTGGTGTGACGGCGACAAAAGAATATTACAAACATGTTGTTGATTTTTGTAAGAAACATCAAATTCTTTTGATTTCTGATGCTGCATATTGTGATATGTATTTTGATGAAAATAAAAAACCGATATCAGCACTTGAGATTGAAGGTGCAAAAGATGTAACATTAGAATTCCATAGTTTTTCAAAACCATATGCAATGACAGGTTGGCGTATCGGTTGGGTATGTGGTAACAAAGATGCATTAGGCATGTTTGCCCGTCAAAAATCGACCATTGATACAGGTCTTTTTAAAGGTTTACAGTATGCGGCAGCTGCTGTTTTGAACTCCAAAGAAGGGGATGAATATATTGCCGGAGCTAATAAAAACTTTAAAGAAAAACAAGAAATTTTGGTTAATGGTTTAAGAAAATTGGGCTGGGATGAGTCTACTTTTATTGCGCCTGATGCTACTTTTTATCTTTGGATTCCTATTTCAAGAGCATATAAAACTTCTAAAGAATTTGCGGATGCGTTGCTTGAAAAATCCGGTATAGTTGCAGTCCCTGGTGATGCATTTGGTAAATATGGGGCGGGATATCTTAGATTTTCTATAGTAGCACCAAAAGACAAGCTTTATGAAGTTATTGAACGAATGGAAAAAGACGGATTTAGATACTAAAAAAGCTCCCTTTTAGGGAGTTTTTTTAAGGTTAAAATCAAATCTTACAAAATGAAACAATTCTGTATAAATTCATTGTAATTGTATGCTCTTTAATATACGATTTTATTGTTGAGGGATAATGGGAAGTGTTTAATATGGAACAAAATTTTAATGATACTTACACAATTGACCTGAGTTACACAGTTTCTGCAAGCGATATAGTTTATGAGCTCAGTTCAATTTTGGATAATGATAGGGCAAAAAATCAAAAAATTGCTCTGAAATTAGGAAAGGTTGACTTGAACCAGTCACAACTTTTGAGCATTCGCTCATTGATAAATAGTATAAATTCAACCGTTGAATATTTGGAAACAGATTCAACACAGACAGAGCTTGCGGCTATTAACTTGGGGATTATTGTTTCAACAGTAAAAAATGTTGAAGTGGAAAAAACAGAGCTTGAAGAACCTACTTATGTTCAATCATATGGTTATATTAAATTGGAAGACCATATTGAAGAAGATGAGGAAGAAGAAAAAGAGAAAAAGGTAAAAGAACTTAAAGAAGAGGTTGCGATAGAAGATTTTGCTTGTAAGGCAGGTATCGTTGAGGAAACCGCTAAGGATGAAGAAAAAGAAGAAGAGTCTGCTGAAATTTTGTCAGAAGAAATTATTATGACGGAAGAAGATATTGCATTGAAAGAAAAAATGGATATTGCGGTTGAGCTTATCGAAGAGCAAGCTGAAGAAATTCTTGAGTCAAAAACAGAAGATATTCAAGAAGCTCTTGATAATATTTATGCTTCAGAAGTTAAATTGGAGTCAATTCTTGAAAGCGAGCAAGAAGAACCGGTTGGATTTGTTTCACAAGAGCAAGTTCGTCAAGCGATTTTGAAAGAAGAAAAATATACAGAAGCTGATTTTGAGATTGATCATTTTTCTACAACTTACGTAAAGCAAACACTTCGTTCAGGACAAATTGTTAATTATGACGGAAACGTGGTAATTATAGGGGATTGTCACCCGGGTAGTGAAGTTATTGCTTCAGGAGATATTACCGTATGGGGGATTTTAAGCGGAATTGCGCACGCCGGAGCAAAAGGAAATGCTCGAGCTAAGGTTCGTGCGTTAAAAATGAATGCGATACAACTTAGAATTGCAAGTTGTTATGCTCGTAAGCCGGATGGAATGAACACTATTTTTCCGGAAAGAACATCAACATTTACTCCTGAAGAAGCAAGAGTAATTAATGACGAAATAGTAATATTTAAAATAAATGACTAACATATAAGGAGATAATAATGTCAGGTCGAGTAATTGTAATTACATCAGGAAAAGGCGGGGTAGGAAAAACAACTACCAGCGCAAATATTGGTACGGCATTAGCTAAAGGTGGTGCAAGTGTTGTTCTTATTGATACAGATATCGGGTTAAGAAACTTAGATTTATTACTCGGTTTGGAAAATAGAATTGTATACACTTTGGTTGATGTTATAGAAGAGCGTTGCAAACTTAAACAGGCGCTTGTAAAAGATAAACGCAATCCTAACTTGTGTTTGTTAGCTGCAGCCCAAACTCGTGATAAATCTGCAGTTACTCAAGAACAACTTAAAGAAATTTGTGAAGAGTTGAAAGAAGATTTTGATTTTGTTCTTCTTGATTGCCCTGCGGGAATTGAGCAAGGCTTCCAAAATGCAGTGGCTGGTGCTACAGAGGCGATTGTTGTAACCACTCCTGAGGTTTCAGCTATTCGTGATGCTGATAGAATTATCGGCCTTTTGCAAGCAAGAGAAGAAATTGAAGATTATAAATTGGTTATCAACAGAGTGCGCCCTCAAATGGTTCAAACTAATGATATGTTAAGTGTTGATGATGTTATTAACACATTACATTGTGATTTGTTGGGTGTTGTTCCTGATGATACTTATATCATTACTTCAACAAACAAAGGTGTTCCAGCTGTAAATGAGGAAAAATCTCTTGCTGGATTGGCTTATTTAAATATTGCAAGAAGAATTCAAGGCGAAGATGTGCCATTCATCGACTTAGATGCGCCTAAAGGACTCTTGGATAAAATTAAAAGATTTTTTAAATCTTTAGGTAAAGGAGAATAAGCGATGAAAGACTTTTTAACAGATTTTTATAATAAAGTTGTAAACTTTTTTCAAGCAGAAAAGGTTGAAGGTGAGAATACAAAAGAAACAGCAAAAAACCGTCTTAAATTGGTTTTGATGCAAGATAGATCAAATCTTGAACCTGAAACAATGGCTCAACTTAGAGAAGAGCTTATTGAGGTTATTTCAAAATATATTGTTATTGATAAAGAATCGCTTGGCTTGAATTTGGATGGTGATGGCGAATCAATGGCTTTAATGTTGAATATTCCTGTTATCAGAGCAAAAAAACCGGAAGAAATCAGAGAAGCTTTAGAGGCGGCAAAAAATAAAGCCGAAGAAATTAAGGAAGTTGAAGTTGAAACAGAAGATTCAACTGTAGTTGAAGAAGAACGAGAACAAGAAAATATTGAAATTGTTGAAGAAACAGAGGCTACAGATGAGGCAACTGATGCTGAAGAAGTTTCTGAAACTGAAGAAGTAGCTGAGGATTCTATCATTGTTGAGGTTGAAACAGAAGAAACTGTTGACTCTGAGGTAAAAGAAGAAGAACCTTCAGTAGAAACAAAAAAGAAAAAATCAAATAATCAATAAAATATGGAAGTATTTTTTGAATTAAATAAACAGTCTGATATGTCCTTGTGTCTCGGTTTTTTTGACGGAGTTCATCAAGGACATCAGGTTGTTATTAAAAATGCGGTAAATTATGCTCGTCAAAATGGCGGAAAGTCTGCATTAATAACTTTTAAAGAGCATCCTCTTTGTTTGTTACATGGTTTTGAAATAAATTACATTTCTACTTTTGAAGAAAAAATGAAACTTATTGAAAGTTTAGGTATTGATTGTGTTTATGTTCTTGATTTTAGTCGAGAATTAGCGAATAAGTCTGCTTATGATTATTTAAAAGATGTTTTAATAGATAACTTTAGACCAAAATCAATAACAACCGGATTTAATCATTTTTTTGGGCTAAATAAGCAAGGCGATACAAGTTTTTTACGAAGTCATCAAGAAGAGTTTAATTATAAATATTTTGAAATTCCGCCAATTACTTATAATGATATTGTTATAAGTTCATCAACAATAAAAGAGTTTTTATCAAAAGGTGATATTATTACTGCAAACAAGCTCTTGGGGCATAAATTTGCTTTTGAATCAGTTGTACAAAGCGGAAAACAAATAGGAAGAACAATAGATTTTCCAACAATTAATTTGGAATATCCTTACAACATGACAAAAATTCCATACGGGGTTTATAATACAACTGTAGAAGTTGCGGGGGAAAAATACAAAGCGGTTTCTAATTGGGGTTTAAAACCTACTGTTAACAATACGTTAAGTCCTACATTTGAGTCTCATTTGCTTGATTTTTCAGCAAATATTTACGGTCAGCCTGTAAGGGTTGAGATAAATGAGTTTATTAGAAGTGAAATAAAATTCCTCTCGGTTAAAGAGCTTAAAAAGCAGATAGCGCAGGATATAATAGCTATAGAGCGTTAGTGTAATCAATATTTCAGCCAAAGAGAATGCTTTTTTACCCATCAAATTTTTCTTAAAAAAATGTTGACACGTATTCATTATACCCCGATAATTCCTGCTAGGATAGGGCAGGGGAGGCTATTGTTGCCAAAAATCAATTATATCTTGAAAAACCTCGCTTTACATTTTGTAATGTTTTGTACTTTAAAGTGTTTTGTGTAGAATATACGAAGAATGCATAATTTTAATCACCAAAAGACAGTTATTATAAAAACACAAGGCGGGATTTGTTCTCAGATTGCCTATTTTGCGTTGGGCAAGCATCTTGAGGATTTAGGGTATGTTGTAAAGTTTGATAATCTTTGGTTTAAAGAAAACGGCAAAGATATGGACGGTATTTTTGTCAGAAATTATGATTTTGACAAGGCTTTTCCCGAAATAATTGTAAATTTTGCTACAGAAGATGAAATTAAAATTTTTCAAGAAAAATACAATGTAGGAGAAAAGCATGAGAAGATGGAATCAAATATGTATGTTTGCGGCTATCCTGAGCGATTTTCTTTTTTCTTAAAATATGTGGAGTATTTTAAAAATAACTTTAATCCTATTGATAAAGAAATTATTCTTGATATTTATGAAGAAATAAAATCTGGTGTTAGTTGTGCTGTGCATGTACGTAGGGGTGATTTATCAAAATTTAATCCTGTATATGGTGAGCCTTTAAGTATAGATTATTTTTCTAAAGTTATACCTTTTGTAAATTCAATGCAAAAAAATATTAAATTCTTCTTCTTTTCTGATGAAATGGATTGGGTAAAAGATAACATTATCCCTAATTTGTCTTCCGATATTGAGTATAAACTTGTTGATAAAAACGGTTCTGACAGAGGGTATTTGGATTTGTGGTTAATCAGCAAATGTAATTATATTATTGCGTCTAAAGGCTCCATGGGGCGTTTTGCAAAATTCTTGGGTGCGGAAGATACTAAAATTATTGCCCCTGGAAAAGATACTATTTTGGTAATGTAACTTGATTTTTTGTGTGCAATAAATTATTATTAATATTAAGGGTTAGAGGATTATTATGAGATTAATTAATAAGTTAAAACAGTTAGAAAAACAGATTGTTTATATGAAATGGGGTAACGAAGGAGCTTACGGAAAATTGCAATATGTTGGGCATGATTTTGTAGAGTTCCATGTTTTAGACACTGATGAAATGGAGTATGTTGAGACGGTTTTAATTAATTGCCAATTGATTTTAGAAGTTGTTGCAAAAAGTACTGATATAGCACGAATTGTGGCTGAATATTCAAGTCGTTTGCCTTTGCTGTAAAAATCAAACAAATATTGTATTCCTGATGTTAGAGTAGTTTGTTATAATTATTTTATAGATTTTACAAGGAGAAAAGTATGAAAAATATAAAAATGTTAGCAATTTTAGGTGCTTTTGTTGCTTTTTCAGGCGCGGCTTTTGCAGATGGAATGATGTTTGAGCCTGTTGATGTGAATTATGCTCCGGTTTCTCAACCAGTTGTCACTTCAAATTCTGCAGTTACTGATGCTGAGGCGGCTTTGATACAAGGGGCTTCTACAGAAAAATTCCAAAATGCTATTTTGCAATTGGATTCTGTTCAAGTAGAGCTTAGAAATAGCTATTTGGCATACAAAGAAAAATATCAACAAGTTGATGCTCAATATGAACAAGTTAAAGCGGAAAGAAAAGCTACTGGTAAAACTGTAAAAGCTTTAGAGAAAAAAATTAAACAAATAGAAAATACAAAAGCAAAAATCAGAAAAACTATGCAATAAAAATATTGCACAAAAATCTTGACGTGATATATTAGTCTTACAGCTTGTTCAAAGTTGTAAGACTAATTTTTTGGTTAAGTATTATGCCTCGGTAGCTCAGCTGCTAGCCAGCAAAAGCACCAAGGAAAAGAGAAAGGGACAATAAAATGACCCGCTGGCAAATCAGATACAGCAATCTCTATCCGGCTGAGGCAATGAAAATAGAATAATTACAAAAATGCCTCGGTAGCTCAGCTGGATAGAGCAACCGCCTTCTAAGCGGTAGGTCATGCGTTCGAATCGCATCCGGGGTATTTTTTATTGCGGTGAGTTGCAGTCAGATTTGCAATTTTTGATAAAAATACTTCGCACTTTGTTCATAGCTCACTTGCATAAAGGCTGATGTGTAGCGCCAAGTCCGTACAAATTGTATTTGACAAATTGTGTTTTAAAAAAGTTTGGTGTAAATAATTCTGCTCTGCAGAACTCATTATATTTATAAAGAGCAATGGTTATTAATTATATTATTTATTTATAATATAATTGTAATATGCTGTATCAGCGTGGTTGTAGTTTGAATCTGACTCAATATTGCTGTTTTTATCGATAACCGGTTTAGGTTTATTTGTAATATCGCTTAAAACCAAATTAAATTCATCGCCGTCATCTCTGATTTGGCTTTGGTTCCATTTGTCTCCATAAGAGTTGATATAAATATTGTTTGGGAAAATACCAATCATTTCAGGATCAATATATTTTTCTACACGTCCAAGACCTTTTTCAATATCTTTTATTTTATAATATTTTGCTGAAAAATATACCGGCATTTTTTCATTTGTTTTATTAATTTGTTTAGCATATTTTCTTGCATAATCAAAAATCATTTCTCTAAAAGTTTGTTTTGCTTTGTCATTATATAAATAGTGTTTTGCCATTTTGTTATTAACTTCAATATTTTCAACAACTAATGACAATTTGCCATTAATTTTGGCTACAAGTAATCTGGACATTGCTACAACTTTATTTTTATCAGTTGTTCTAACTTCAAGAGTCGTAGTAGCCGTGTTTGTTATGAAGTGTAAGAAGGAATCACCGTGATCTTTGTCGACTCCTGTACAACATGTTGTATAATTTCCATCAAATAATGATTCTTGTGGTATTCTATTCCAGTTTTTGACTACAAAATCTTTTGGTTTGTTCCCTAATCTGTTGATAAAAGTTTTAGGACGGACCTCAATTTCAGGATTCAACCATTTATCGTAATCTAAACCTGCTTTTTCAAATAATTCTCTGTTTTTAGCATTTATTTTTGCTAATGGCCCTTTTTTGAAAATCATTTTATCAAAAGTTCCATTTGATGCATTAACAATAATATTTCTCAATAAGCTACCTTCCGGAGCGGCTAGCAAATGTGAATAATTGATATCCCAGAATTTATCACGAGTTTTACTTAATTGGTTTAATTTGGATGCACGACGATAACTTTTGATGTATTTATCGACCTTATGAGGATTAATCCCTATATATTTTAAAGCTTTTTCAGTTAAATCAATTTTTATATTTTGAAAATCTATTTTAAAGTTGCCATCTTTGTTATAAATATTAACCGGTGTAATGTAGTTATTAAAATCAATGCCTTCATAACCAGCATTAATTATTTGTCTATTGGTAGCCAGTAAATTAAGAGTATGAATTTTATTATCCAATGATATTCCATAAATATTTAATTCGCCATCTTTGTTGTCTTTGTCAGTTATTGCTGATGTTTGTGCTTTACGTAAAAATGCTAAATCTTTGTCATTTAATGATGTTAAACGAGGGATATACATGTAATTTATATATTTATTTCTGTTATACAACAATTCATTACAAGTACTATCATCAAAAACTTGTGCTAGTAACAATACACTTGTAAAGTCAGCCATAGAATCATTCATAAATTTTTGGGTAATTAAATTTTTTGAAAAGTCAGTAATTGGCGGTGTTATTTTTTTTAAATGATTATGTTGATGATATTTTACGGCATAGTTATATGCTGCAGGAAAAGAATGCAGATCATTTTTAGCCTCATTTAATAACAAGTTGCTTTTTAACATTTTTAATGTATTTTTACTTGAAATTTTGTCTAAGTGATTAGCAATTATACTTTTTTTGAAACCAAAACCATTAACAATTTCTTTTAAATTATTAAAGTTTTGAATTTTTTCTTTCATCTCATCAACTTTTGTTTCATCCTTGCTAATATGATTGAGCAAGTCAATAATGTGAGTTGCCAATAACCTTTTATTGCCCAATTCAAGTACATCGGTTAAGAACTCTTTATTCTTATCTGTAATACTGTCCGCAATTTCCAGAATGTTTTTTTCGTCAAAACGAGCTTTATTATTAATAATAACATTAGACTTTTCAATAATATTGATTATATCGGATTTGTTGGCACCTTTAAAACTAATAGTATCAGCTTTTAAATTATGTTGATACTTTGGTGAACAATTCGGAACTGTAGCAAATTGAGTTTGTTGCTTATTATTTGCTTTTTTGTTGCTATTTAAGCATAAAAGATTAATTTTAGAAATTTTCATCATACCAAGTTCTTATATTTTTTTATTTAAAACTCATAAAAAATTTTTTTGACAAAAACTATGAAAAATAAATGATGAAAAAATAAAAATTTTACAAAACGCAATATATATTTATATTAATTTTTTAGTTAGAAATTGTACCTTGATAGTCCAGTTGCTGGCCAGCAAAAGTACCAAGGATAAGAGAACGGTCAACAATATGACCTGCTGGTAAATCAGATAGCGCAACCGCCTTCTAAGCGGTGGGTCATGCGTTCGAATCGCATCCGGGGTATTTTTATTGCAATGATTTGTAAAAAAGAATAAATAACTTCCCGGAGCGCACGAACGCATATTGTTTTAAAAAAAATAACCTCCATTTAAAACCTGACATTTAGTCAGCTTTTAAACGGAGTCCTTGTTCGAATCGCATCCGGGGTATTTTTTAATTCTGTGATTTGATAAAAAGGATGGTGAAAGTTCCCCCGGAGCACTCGACCGCATATTGTTTTTTAAAAAAACAATCCTCCATTTAAAACCTGACATTTAGTCAGCTTTTAAACGGAGTCCTTGTTTGAATCGCCTCCGGGGTATTTTTTAATGTCGTGATGGTACAAATTATTAATTATCACAAATTACTTTAAATATTTTATAAATTAAATTTAACTTTTGAGGATTGTTTGCCAAATTGTCGATTTTGGATTTTAGGTAATTTGATATTTCGGCAGAGCTTAAATTTTCTTGTTTTGTAAATAAATCAGAACTTGTTATTTCTAATACGGTTATGATTTTTTCCAATGTTTCCGCTGTAACAAAATTTTTCCCATTTTCTATTCCGTATAGAGTTCTTGGTGCGATGTTTATTAATTCTGCAAGTTGTTCTTGCGTAAGTTTTTTGCTTTTGCGAAATTTTTTTATGTTTGAGCCTAATTCTTTTTTGATATCCATAATTTCTAGATGTTAAATATCTGTAAAAACTAATAATGTGTAATTTAATATCATGATATATTAATTTTTATGAAGTTGTAACTTGGCTATATGTCTATGTTATGATATTTTTAGGATATTTAATATCGGATTATACGCAATAATTTTTCAGAGAATGTTTTAATAATATTGTAAGTTTTTATATTATAGAAAGGGAAAAATATTATGAATATCCAAAATTTGCAAAATTCCCAAGTATTTTTAAACAAAAATTTTAAAGGTAAAGTTGAAGGGCCTGCAAATGGAAAAGATTTTGCATATGGCATTTCAAATTTGGAAAAAAGTCCGGCTACGGATACGGTAGAGTTTTCTAGTAAAAATGAAGCTGAAGGAAAAATTAAAAAACCAAGTTTAGGTAAAAGAGTTGCGGTTGGAACAGCATCTGCTCTTATGCCAGGTTTGGGGCAGGCAATTAATGGGCAGTGGAGTAAAG
>JAZTXF010000076.1:0-5949 GCA_045636305.1 Candidatus Gastranaerophilaceae bacterium
GGCTGATATTAAAGATGATGAAAAAACAGAAGAAGAAAGAAAAAAAGAATTAGAAAAAGAAGAACAAGAAAGAAAAGATGAGGAAAAAAAACGAGAAGCATTATCGGAAATAGAAGCTCAAGCTAAGTCTTTATCAGATAAGTATGGCGAAAAATTTAACGCAGGAGCTTATGTTGTTGCTGCCAAAAGCTATGTAGATGAGCATAAATCTTTAGAAGGATTTGATAGTTCCACCTTTATCAAAGAAAAAGATGATGAAGATGAAGATAAAGGTAAAGACAAAGAACATAATGATGAAAAATTTGAAAATGGAAAAGGACTTTCTTTTTCATTAATGGAGAAAGACGGCAAATTTACGGCTACCGGTTCTGATGGCACAGTGTTTGAAGGTAAAAGCTTTGAAGAAATAAATGATAAAGTATGCCAAAACATGAAACAAAGAGCTGAGAGTGAGGGGCGTGAAAATACTATATTTTTCGGAGGAAATGATCCTGAAAAACAAAAAATTTTTTCCAGAAATGCTATCATGAAACATGATGTAACTATTTTAGGCGGTTATCCTCAAGATGCTCAATTTTGGAAAGATTTGAAAAATGAATATTTAGCAGATAAAAGTCATTCTTTACAAGACTGGGAACGTATGACACGTAAAATTCCTGATGATGTAATGCAACGCACTCCGGAAGAACAAGCTCGCAATAAAAAGCTGCTAGATGCTGATTTGTTGAAAAAACTTCGTAAAGGTATGACCGCTAATGAAGCAAGAGGTGATGACACAGGTGTTCCCCCTATTCCGAATACCCCGTTAAATGTTAATCAAGCTAGCGGACAACAAAAAGGCATACCCGGTGCAACTAATACTCCTAATACACAAGGAGCGACTAATATTCCGGGCGCAACCAATATTCCTAATGCAACCGGCAGTAATGCAACAAATACTAACGATGCGACGGGGCAACATACGGGAGAACAAACCGAAGACCAAAAAGCAAAAGACAGAAATTTGTTAGCTCAAATGCGTCGCGGTGTGAATCCTAATTCTCCAGAATATCAAGCTCAAATGGCTGCAGAAGAGCAACGTAGACAAAATCCGCAAGAGCTTACTCCTGAGATGCAGGAAGAAATCAAAAAACGTGCTCAAAAAAATATTGAATAACTTGTTTTATAACAATAAAAAATCCCAAAAAAGATTTTTGGGATTTTTTTATTTTCAGCATAAACATTATAATTATATATCTATCTTTACTTGCTAATTGTTCAAAATATATGTATTCTAATTGTGATATATGTGATGAACTATAAAAAAACTCTCACATCTCGTTATGTAATAACAATATATAGTTTTCTGCTTAATCGATTGGAAATAGATAATATATATATTCTTGATGTGTAGTTTCTAACTTGTACTCATTGTTGCCACAACTTTTTTTAGGAAATGACATGAATAAAATTTTACTTATTATAACTGTTACATTATTATTCTTAGTACCGTATGATAATGCTAAATGTTATGATATGCCCTACTCTGATGAATTTTATAGAGAAAACCCGGACATTTATGAACAACATCTAAAAGAAGCGGAGTTTAGAAAGAACTCCGAATTTTATAAAGGTATTAATGGGCATGCTGCTGTTGCGACTGATGGTGGTTTATCTACATTTACTCGCAAATACAGAGATAAAATAGTTGAAGAACAGAGATTATTTGTGCAACAAAAGTTTGACGAAAGAAACTTTATTTATCGTTTGTTCAAAGGAATCCAGTATGAATTACTTAGTATAGATATAAGAAAGCTTTATCAAGAGAAAACCAGACTAGAACAACTTGGATTTAATACTATACAGATGCAAGCTAAGATTCAATCTCAGGAACAAAAATTAGCACAAATACCTACGGGAGCTAACAATACGGCAATAGCGAAAAAGTTAGCTAGTTTTCTTGTATCTATTTGGGATAAATATGAATTATTGTTTTGGTTAATTTCATCATTCTTTGTTGTATATTTCATATTAAAAATAGTAACAAAAATTAAATTATTGATAAAAAATGATGAACAAACTTATTTAAATGAAACATGCAAAAAATTAGCAGCAATATATATAAACTATGCTAATCTTGCAACAACAGAAAATATAAATGACGCTAAGAAGCATCTTTTATTTTGTAAACGGGCAAAAGAAGTTGATGAATTAAACTTAAGTAAACAAATTGATGATTGGACAGGAATTATAAAGGATATAAAAGTAGCTAAAGCTGATATAGAAGAAACAGGAAATGTTATTATAGAATTTGCACCTAATGTAGAAATTCAAATACCTTTCAGTTTTAAAAATGATGAAGGAATCGCTGAAATAATTGGAGAACTGCAAATAGGTGATTTAATAAAATTTTCTGGCATTTTAGAAAAATGTGAAGATAAAGAAGTTCCTGTCGTATATTCCAGAGCTAAAATATCTCCATTTAGAACAGAGATGATTGTAAAAGCAGATTCTATTTCTTTATTGCAAAAAAAGAAAAAAACATGGTTAAAATAAATATTATAAAATTTTAATCGTCCGTAACTAACTGATTGCATTTATACACTTTTAGCTTCGGAAGAATAGAATTTAAATTCTAAAAATAAACGGACGTTCAAAAGAAGGACATCCGTTTACATAAGAACATTTTTTAGCTTGGAAAATGGCTCAATACCGGGGAGATTAAATATTATCTACATAACGTTTAATCATATCCAAGGCTTTTTTGTAATAATCTTTGCTATGAGGAGCAACATCTGATTTGACTATATCTCTATATTCCATAGTATAGGTTCGGTCAGGATTGAGCTTTATCCCTTTAGCTTCTATTTTTTCAAGTTTTTCATCTAACAAATCGGTAAACTCATTGATATCTACCTCATACAAACCTTCAACTTCTTCCGGCTGTAAAACGGCCTTATATGGAGAACCGCTTACCATTGCCATATATACCATTTGAAACTCTCTATTATTTATATTTTCAATTTCGTAAATTTCTTTTGAAGTAAATAATTTTATTATCTCGTCTTTATTAAGTTTGATACCAAGTTCTTCTTCTATCTCACGATAACCGTCTTTTACTTCTTCTCCTGCTTTTATATGACCGGCGGCGGTTATATCCAATTTATTGGGAAAAATATCTTTATTATGTTTACGAAGTTGCAACCATAACATGGTTTTTCCTTCTTCCGTTTTTTGTGCCAGCCAACAATGAAACGTTTTGTGCCACAAGCCTTCTCTGTGAGCTTGTGATTTCATTACTGTTCCCAAAAAATTCATATTTTCATCAAATATATCTATCAATTCATCAGCCATAGTCATATATCCTTAGTCTAAATAGTATTCAATAGTAGAGACGACTCTAACTTTCTTTTCAATTCTGTTCATTTCTGTTGCATTTGCCGTTTGTTCACGGGGTAAAATAGAAAAAACACCTTGGTTAGCCTTGCGAATTTTTCCAACCTTGGTGTTTGAACTTTTTGCAAACTCATTTGCGGCAGCCATTGCATTTTTTGTTGCAGCTTCCAACATTTGAGGTTTTATATCATTAATCTTTGTAAATATGTAAGAAACCGGCATATAACTGTTGTTATCAAAAACGATACCTTTCGAAATCAAAATCCCCGTAGAATTTACTGCTTTTTCAATTAAATCAACATCGGTTGATTTGACTTGAATACTCTGAGTTAAAATATATCGAAAAGAATTTTGCGAATCGCTACGATAGGGATTTGCCATAAGGTCGTTTGTTTCGGTTCTTTGTGCGATAATTTCGTTATCGTTAAAGCCAAGTTTTTTCAAAAAAGAAGTGATAATTTCTTGTTGTGACGCCATTTTTGATTGTGATACCGCCAAGTCATTTCCGGTTACGACATATTTTATGTCCCAAACACCTAAGTCGGCTTTCACATCCATTTCGGCAAGACCTTTAACAGTCACAAAATTAGCGTCAGATTTTGCGCGATAGTAATAGTATCCGGGGAAAAATCCGCCTAATGCAATACCTATCGACAGCATAAAAGAACATAACATTTTACATTTATCTGACATACACATCTCCTTAACAGAAAAAACTCGTGCACTATATATAAATACTCCCCTTTTTTATTTTTAGCAACTGCGAGATAAAAATATTAAGAAGTTTTATAAAAAAATTATAAAAACTATTGACGAACTTAAAAAGTTAAGTTAAATATATCTCCGTTGTCTGCTGATGGAGAGTTGGCAGAGCGGTAATGCAGCGGATTGCTAATCCGTCATCGGTAACTCCGATGCACAGGTTCGAGTCCTGTACTCTCCGCCACTTAAAGCCTTGATTTATTCAAGGCTTTTTCTTTTATTTATCACTATAATTTTTATTCTTGATACAGTTAAATTGAGATAAGAATGAAATTTGTTCTATCTCTCGTAGAACTTTGCTCTGCCCTCATTGGCGGCTAGATCCGCAAATCTGTTTCCCATAGAGTGAGTTTGAAAATTATGAGTATGAGCTTTGATTTTCTTAACCGTTATTCCTCTGCGTCTGATTTGATAAGCCCAATATTCACACATTTTATGCCTAATGTATTGCTCTTTTGTTCTCGGCTTATCTTGTATCTCATTATTTATATAAGACAAAGCTGTCAAACTGTCGGTATAAATAACCCCTCTTCCTTCTGTTAGGATACTTGCCAAATGGATTGCGAACAATTCCGCCTCGTTGTTGGAACTTGCTCTAATCCAATTAGAATACACTTTGCGTTTTTGTCCGTCTTGAACAACAACACCTATTCCTGCAATTCCTTTTCTTTCATCATACGAACTGTCACAAAATGCTTTCATTTTATTTCCATCAACAACTTTTGCCAAATATAGAATCTCTTTTAATTCATATATATTATTCGTACAATACTTTTTCCAGTGTTATCTTCCATGATTTATCGTCATGTATTTTATCACCTCACTATTAGAGGAAGTCTGTTCATCTGCATGAGATTTTTCGGGCTTATCTATAACATCTTTAGTTGTATCAAGAACTTGATGATGTAAGACATCAGAATATCTTTTTCCGTCTTCATCTTCCCATTTAGGATAAGTGGGATCATTTAATTTAACTGTCTGTTTTTCGTTTTTTTCTGCTTTAAGAAAATATGAAATTTTAGGCTCAGGAATATCCGTCATCGGAACTTCATTATTCGGGTTCAAAAACTCACGCAGATTTAGCGTTTTGGTTTCTCCATCTGCTTCAAACTGAATTGTATATAAACTTTCGACTGCCTGTTGAAAATACTCTTCTTTACATTTTTTAGGCAATCTTTTTCCTTGTTTGTAATAATCGGTATTTATCGCATCAAGAAAAGCTTTTATTGTTTCCTGATAATCTTTATGCTTGTCAAATGATTTTACGAATTTTTCTCTCATATCTTCAGTCGTCAGCTTTCCGTCTAAATAATCTTTAGCCATTTTGCTCATACCGTCAGCTTTTGATTTATCATAAACAAACATATTATTTATTACCAAAGCATGCTGCACTAAATCTGCATATTGAGATAAGGTTAATTTTTTATCATACTTCGGTAGATTAAAACGTTCTGCGAGTGCTTCATTACTCTGATTACGCATATACATATATGTTTGCAACAACATATAGTTTAGCTGTTTTTTTCCGAACTCATCAAGTTCAATATCTTTTTTTCTATATTGATTAAAATTTACACCACCTATTGTATAGGCAACATTCAATGCTTTTTGATAATTTTCTTCATGCCATGGTGCATATTTTCCCGACAAATCGCTGGCGATTGCATTGAAAGAATTTTGAGTACTATACCTTGATTTGAAATTTTCTTCCCACATTTTTGTGGTTCCATTTACAATCAAATCCATATCTTTATCAAAATCTTCTCGGTACGGACTGCCGGGTTTAATCTCTCCTTTTTGTATGGCTTCTTT
>JAZTXF010000077.1:0-2077 GCA_045636305.1 Candidatus Gastranaerophilaceae bacterium
TAAAAAGTAATTTTAGTCGCTCTCATTGTTTTGATTCTAAATGGTCATTATTTTTCAAAATTCATTTTTGAAGAGCAATTTGATTGATTTTTTGTTTGTGCAGAGTTCTATAGAGCAAAAAAAGCAAAAAATGAAGAAAAAAGTGCATTCTAGGCACTTTTTTGCATTACTGAAATGTATTTTCTTATATTATGGACAATAGCGATTGTAGCAAACTCTGCTTTTACAAGTCGTTTGCCTCTATAATTAAATCTCTTAAAACGATTATCATATTTAATCTGGCCGAACACCGCTTCGGGTTCTATAGGTCTTCGACTACGATGTTTTAACCCTTCTTCGCTTGTTAGTAGTCCTCTTGCTTTTGCACGAAGTTCATTGTTGCGGTGATTAACTTCTATTGTTCTATTATGGGATTTTCCTTTATAACACATAGATCTTAGAGGACATCCTCTACAGTTAGAAGAACGGTAAATAGATATTGTTGATTCATAACCTAATTCAGACTTGCTTTTTTCGTCCTTAATATGCTTTAGATGTTGTCCCATTGGACATACGTAAAAATTCAACTCCTTATTATAAAACATATTTTCTACAAGAAACGGATTGTTCTTTCTTTTGCGTTTCATCTCAGCATGGAACATATTGTACTTTACATAGGCATCAATCTGTTTAGATTCCATATATTCGTAATTCATCTCGCTGCCATAACCAGAATCGGCACATACAACAGAGGTTTGTTTGCCATATCGTTCTTCAAAAGACTTTAAAAAAGATATCATTGTGCCTTGGTCATTAGGCTGATGATACAATCCATAATTTGTTATAAACTGATTCTCTGTCGCTATCTGTACATTGTAACCTGGTTTGGTTTGTCCGTTGTTCATTGCATCCTCTTTCATTCTCATAAAAGTCGCATCTTTGTCTGTTTTGCTATAACTGCCACGTTCGCCTACTGTTTCTAGCTTCTCCTCGTATTCTTTCATCTTTGGAACTGACTCTTCTTTAACTTTGACAACAGATTTACGTAGTTTCTTATTGCTAATGCCTTGTTCATCCATCTGAGTAAGAATCGCATTTGTGCGTTCTTGCATTTCTTCGGCTGTCATCACAGACTCTGATTCATTCTTTTGTTCCATTTCTAGAACTCGTTCTGCTTCACGTAAGACGTTTTTAACCTTTAAGTCTAGTTTGCTTTGATTGGTTTTTGTTGATTTCTTCCATACAAACGTATACTTATTAGCATTAGCTTCTATTTTAGTTCCATCTATATATTGTACGTCAAGACTGATTAACTTGGCATTGACCAACATCTTAACAACTTGTGTAAAAATGTCATCCATCATATCTGCAATGCGTTCTCTTCTAAAATTATTAATTGTATTGAAGTCTGGTCGTTGCATACCACTTAACCACATAAAATGTACATCACGTTTTAGAAGAGTTTCCATCTTTCTACCAGAGAAAACGTTTTGTAAATATGCGTAAAGGATAACTTTTAATAACATGCGAGGAGCAAAACTACTAGTACCACCTCCTTTGTAGGTGCTCTCTATTTTTGTAATATCTAGATGATCAACTATTGCGTTTAATACGCGAACTGGGGCGTTTGCTGGAATAAAATCACTAATTGAGTGAGGAAAAAGAAGATTTTCGTCTTGAATATAAGATTTATGTATTACCTTTGCCATGTTATGAAAGTGAAAACTATGTTGTTATTTGCACTATAAATATAGTAAAACTTTCTGACATATGCAATGGCTATTTACTTGTTTTTCAGGTGGATAGCCATTTTTTTATTATTGTTTTTTTAAAATGGAATTTAGGCAGGGTGGACAAAAAGTAGGATATGTCCATTAATATTTTTTTGTAAAA
Organism: Candidatus Gastranaerophilaceae bacterium; assembly: GCA_045636305.1. Classification (GTDB taxonomy): domain Bacteria; phylum Cyanobacteriota; class Vampirovibrionia; order Gastranaerophilales; family Gastranaerophilaceae; genus RGIG2134. Next base: position 1,873 of record JAZTXF010000077.1, read on the forward strand.
AAAGGGGGGGGGTAAAAGATGAAGAGGCTAACCTCAAAGTCAAATAGACTTTTTAGTCAGCCTCTTCTTTTATCCATGTCTGAGATTATTTGCCATGAGTCTTCTTTTGAATATACCACTTACAATACTTAGAATAATTTATTCTGTATTTCAAGTAATATGTTTTTGAAAAAAATCTTCAATTTAATTAGGAAATGTTTTAGTT
>JAZTXF010000078.1:0-19704 GCA_045636305.1 Candidatus Gastranaerophilaceae bacterium
ATCGGTCTCTTATTTTTAATGGTGGAGGCTAGGAGATTCGAACTCCTGACCCTCTGCGTGCAAAGCAGATGCTCTACCAACTGAGCTAAGCCCCCATAGGCTTTTGATAACTTTATATTATCACCTTAAATTCTATTGTCAATATTTTTTATTAAATGGGCCGCAGTGGACTCGAACCACCGACCTCACCCTTATCAGGGGTGCGCTCTAACCACCTGAGCTAGCAGCCCGCATTTAATGTGTTTATTCGATTATCAATCTTCAGGTTGTTAGAGCGCACCTTGTGCGAAATCTAACTTTAGAAAGCTTCGCTTTCTTGGACCACCTGAGCCAGCAGCCCGCATTTGATATGTTGATTATTTAATTATCAACGCAACCTGCCATATCCTTGGCTCAGTGTGCTTAATTAAATTATCATGCACATAATTTGCTGTCAAATACTTTTTTATAATTTCCACAAAACTCCTTTTTTATAGCCTTTAAATAAAATCTTGAAAAATGTTTTTTAGCGTTACATAATATATTAGTTTGAGTAATCGGAATTATTATTAAAGGCGGACAGTCCGCCGTAAATTTAAGGAGATAAACATATGGCTACATTTATTGAAGATGTAAAAGCTAGACAAATTCTAGATTCTAGAGGAAACCCAACTGTTGAAGTTGATGTAACACTTTCATGCGGCGTTGTTGGACGTGCTGCTGTTCCATCAGGTGCTTCTACAGGTATTTTTGAAGCATTAGAGCTTAGAGATGGTGACAAATCTATGTACCTTGGTAAAGGTGTTTTGCAAGCTGTTGACAATGTTAACTCAATCATTGCTCCGGAGCTTATCGGCGAAGATGCTTCTAACCAACAAGAAATTGACAGAATCATGCTTGCTCTTGATGGTACACCAAACAAATCTAAATTAGGTGCTAACGCTATTTTGGGTGTTTCTTTGGCTGTTGCTAAAGCTGCATCTTTGGCTTACGAAATGCCATTGTACAGATATTTAGGCGGTATTAACGCTGTTACATTGCCTGTTCCTATGATGAACATTATCAATGGTGGTGCGCATGCTGATAACAACATTGACTTCCAAGAGTTTATGATTGCTCCTGTTGGCGCAGCTAACTTCCAAGAAGCTATCAGAATGGGTGCTGAAGTATTCCATAACTTGAAAAAAGTTCTTCATGATAAAGGCTTGGCTACTTCTGTTGGTGATGAAGGCGGATTCGCTCCTAACCTTGGTTCTAACGAAGAAGGTATTCAAGTTATTCTTGAAGCTATTGAAAAAGCAGGTTATACAACTGAACAAATTAAAATTTGTTTAGACGTGGCTTCTTCTGAGTTCTATGCAGATGGTAAATATACTCTTGCAGGTGAAGGCGGAAAAACATTCACAAGCGCAGAAATGGCTGCTTTCCTTGAAGAATGGGTTAACAAATATCCTATCATTTCAATCGAAGACGGTATGGCTGAAGAAGATTGGGAAGGTTGGAAAATCCTTACTGACAAAATCGGCAATAAATGTCAATTAGTTGGTGACGATTTGTTTGTAACTAACACTTCAAGACTTTCAACAGGTATTGAAAAAGGTGTTGCTAACTCAATCCTTATCAAAGTTAACCAAATTGGTTCTTTGTCTGAAACACTTGCAGCTATCAACATGGCTCATGATGCAGGTTATACAGCAATTTCTTCACACCGTTCAGGTGAAACAGAAGATACATTTATCGCTGACTTGGCTGTAGCTACAAACTGCGGTCAAATCAAAACCGGTTCAGCTTCAAGATCTGACAGAATTGCAAAATACAATCAACTAATCAGAATTGAACAAGAATTGGGCGATGCTGCAAAATATATCGGATTGAAAGCATTTAGCGGACAAAAATCTACAGAAAAACATTGCTGTGGTTGCTGCTAATAAAAAGCTATAAAATAAAAAGGTGGGTTTTATAACCCGCCTTTTTTATATTTTCTAAAAAAAACAGCGGTGGCAGCCGCTGTTTTCTTTTATTTTATTTGAGGATTTTAAGGGCCATTTGGTTGAAGAGTATTCCGTAATTTTCTGAGTCATTGTACATATTCGCATAGGTTTGTCTGATTAGCAAATCTTCGTTTTTATAATGAACAATGTTTGGACTATATTGACTATAAGGATTAATAATTAGAGCTTTTCTTTGTGCTTGTTGATAAAGATCATTGGCTCCGGATTCGGTAATTCCATATTTTTCACTAATTTTTATCAATCTATGGTGGAGTTTCCCGAAACCAATATCATTGTTGCAAAAAGCTCTGAATTCATCTTCTACGTCTCTAGTCATTCCTATGTCAGAGAACGCTAGTATGATATCTTCATCAGTGAGAGAGTCAATAGCTACATATTCTGCGTTGTTACCTGTTTTGTCAAGTACATTATATACTTTCCTTTTAGCATCTTGTACCGCATGTGTGTTTTTAGCTTTTTCTTTTAGTTCTGTTCTTTTTTGTTCTTTTTCTTTGTTTTTTGCTTCTTCTAATTTAGCTTCAAGTTCTTTAACTGTTAATTCATCTACATTTGTGTCTTTGGTTGCAGTCTTTTTATCTGGTTCTTTAGTAACTGTATCGCTTTCAGCCGGTTGTTTTTTGTCTGCTTTTTTGTTATTTTCAGCTGGAGGATTTGTTGGTTTTTCAGTAATTGTATCGCTTTCAGCCGGTTGTTTTTTGTCTGCTTTTTTGTTATTTTCAGCTGGAGGATTTGTTGGTTCTTCAGTAATTGTATCGCTTTCAGCCGGAGGATTTGTTGTTTCACTTTCTGCTGTTTGATTATCGGCATCTATGATTTCAATATCAAATTCAGGTGTTGAGCTTTTATCCTCTTTAAATAATTCTTCAAGAGTTAAGCCATAGTATCTCATCATCATTCCAAATTTAGTTTCTTCGTTATTTATGATAATACCTAATTTATGAAGTTGTGGATTTTGCATTTGAGCAAATGGGTTGAAGAATGGCGTGCTTGGCATTTGCATTCCACCTAATCCCATCATTTGCATAAAACTATTTCTGCCGGATTCTTGCATCATCGCAGACATTTCCAATGCGTAGCGCATTTGCATTTTTTGTTCTTGTTTGATGTATTCATATTGAGCTCTTAAATCATTAATATAATGATATTGTGCTCTAAGTGCTTGTTTTATTCTTTCATTTACTTTCTTTTTAGGGTTTAATATATCATCTATAGTTGTTTCATCTTTAGCTGTTTGTGCAGATTTTTGCATCTCCGTAAATTCTTTTTTTACTGTTTTAATGTCTTTACCTAACATTTCAGCTATAATATTTTTTGTTTCGCTGTTAAGGTCAAGAGTTGACATTTCTTTGCCATTTTTATCTTTGGCAGTGACTTTGTCTTTTTCATCAAAAATAGATGAATTTTTTCCGCCTTTGCTTTCGATGGTTACTGTGTTACCATCTTTACCTTTTAATGTAAATGTTCCGTTTTTTTCGCTAATAATACAAGAAATCCCTTCCATTATAATATCCTCTCTATTTAAATTTCCTCGTACTGATATAAAGTTTTTTTTGATAAAAAAATTGACTTTTTGTTAAAATTTTACTTAACAAAAGTTAATAATAAAAAAATAGGTAGTATATAATTACTAAGAAAACTAAGGAAAGATTCTAGGGTTTAGGCTGCTGAAAAAATCATTGAGCGATAAGAGTGAGTTTTTGTAAGAGATTACTGTGTATATTCAATAATATGCGAAAGTTATTTGTGTAACAATTGGAATATATAAAAAAACAGCGGCTAACACCGCTGTTTTTTGTTTGTTTTTTTCTTCATTTATTTAAGGATTTCAAGTGACATTTTATTAAAGAGTTCTGCGTAGTTTGTTTCGTCGTTATACATTCTGTAGTGAGGGCAGCTACTGACTTCTTCGTCACGATTGTTGTGATTTGGTTTTGTTCCATATAATTTAGCAATTTCAGGTGTTGTTGTTTTTATATATCTATCTTTCCCTCCGTATGGAGCAACCCCGTATTTTTCACTGGTTTCTATCAATCTTTGATGCAGTTTTCCAAGGCCTTGTCTATTATCAATAAAGAATCTAAATTCTTTTTCAACTGCTTCTGTCATTTTTTTGTCTGAAAAAGCAAGGACAATTTCTTCATCAGTAAGTTTGTCAATCGCCAAGTATTCTGCTCTGCTACCTTTTTTGTCAAGTACGTTATGGACTTTTGCTTGCGCTTTTTGAATATTTTCTGGTGTAGCGTTTTCTTTTAATTTTGCTCTTTCTGATGCTTTTTTCTGTGTTTCTAATAATTCAATTTCTTTGTACAAAGTAGCTATTTTCTCATCGTAAGAAAGTCCTTTGTCAATATTTGTCTTTTGTCTGTTAAATATTGACGCATACGTTTTATCTTTAATTGCTTGTTCTGAGCCCTCTGATTTTAATACACTAACTTGTGACGTGTTTGTGATTGATTGAATATTTCCCATTAAAATTCCCCCTTCTTATAATTTCCCCTATATGTATATAAAGATTCCTTGTATATAAAAATTGTTTGTTTGTTAAAAAATATTTAATAAAACTTAAAATATTAAGGCTTAATTTTTTGCTATTTGCTGCTTTAATTTTGTTTCTACAACTAAAGTATAAGATTTGTAACAAATATCAAAGTTTTTTATAAGTTGAGCCGACAATATGAATAAGTAGGCATGAAGAATAGGAAACTTATGAAAGATACTACACAAAAAAAGAGCGTATCAATGTTTTCACGTAGTTCTCAGCTAATAGAGAATGACCCGTTAGAAGAGATTTTTGCGTTAAATCTAGGAGATTTTTTAACAGAACATTTAATATCTGATGAATTGGTTGAAAAAATATCTCACAAGGCGGTGGATAGAGTTTCTGCCCTAAAAAACCAACTAAAAGAACTTATTTCTATTTATTCAATAGATAATACGCTTAGAGTGCTAGGGTTTAACAACAAGGAAGATTATATAATTTATAATTCTATTGCTAAAACCGTTGCACAAATGCTTGATATAGAACGTTGTCACGTCTTTTTGACTAAAGAAAATGCAAAAGGTTTAGAGGTAGCCGGAAATGATTTGGTTTTGGTCGGTTCATCTTTAGATTTTGAGGATGATATTTATTCTTACAACATTGGCTATAAGTATACTGATAACAATTTGGCTGTAAAAGCATTTGTGGAAAAAAACACAATCGTGGTGGAAAATGTTGCAGAAAAAGACGAGTTTCACCCTATAGATAAGCTTAAAGAATGTGCAACGAAGTTTTATGCTGCAATTCCAATGCATAATAATGCAACAGCAGTTGGAGTAATTGTCTTGGAAACTTCAAAGGATAAACAAATAGAAAAAGAATATCTTTCGCTTATTGAGGTTACTGCAAGATTGTTTGCTACATCAATGTTGTTGCAAGAGCTGACATATGATGCAAAACAGGCAATTGAGGAAGATGTTGTTCAAGGAATAGGACATTTGCAACATCTTAGAGCTGAGCTAACTGCGGTTATCGGTGATTTGGGTGATGAACAACAAATGTTTGTTGAACAACTCGCAAATGCTGTTGATGTGAAGGGTAAGTATAAAAATAATCATTCAAAAAATACGGCTGTGTTGGCAAAAGAGCTTTGTTCCGTACTTGAATTGAATGAAAAAACAAAGGATTTGATATATTATGCAGGACTGTTGCAAAATATTGGTAAGATAACCCTTCCTGAAGAATTGTTTAACCAAAAAGGTAAATTAACAAACGAAGATTGGGAAAAAATTCAGAACCATCCTAATGTTGGGGTGAATTTGTTGATGAATATAAACTTCTTATCAGAGGTTATTCCGTATATTCATTACCATAAAGAGCGCTGGGACGGAAAAGGTGTTCCGGAGGGCTTGAAAGGTTACAGTATTCCTCTGGGGTCAAGGATTATTGCCGTTGCAGATGCGTTTAGCGCAATGACTACGGATAGGTCATATCGTGAAGCATTACCGATAGAAAAGGCACTTGATATTATCAAAGAAGAAGCAGGTATCAAGTGGGACCCTGTTATAGTAGATGCACTTGTGAGAGTAAAAAGCGAGAAATAAGAAGAAAAACAGGAAGTTAGAGAATGAAGAAGTTTGTGCTAGCGCTTGCGTTTGTAGTTGCAATTGCTATTAGCGGAGCAGTTATGACGTCTATTGCGGCAGAAAAAAAGAAGGTTTTTGATTTTGACTATGAAACTAAGGATGGTTTTATAGTCAGATCGACTCTCACATATCCTTCTGTCGAAAAAAACAGTTATGCGATGGTTGTACTTTTGCATTCGCTTGGGTATTCCAGTGAAGAATGGGGCTTGATGAAATATGATTTTAATCAAGCAGGGTTAGCTGTTTTAGAAATTGATTTCAAGGGACATGGAAAGAGTATGAACGATATTCATTTTAAACGTCGTTCTTGGATTTATCTTTCAGAAAAGGCTTTTTCTGATTACCCAAATGAAGTACTTGAGTCTTTGAAACAGGTTTTAGAGCAAAGAAAAGATATTGCTCAAAATTACGTTGCTTACGTAGGCGCTGATATTGGGGCGAATACGGCAATTATGGCGGCAAAATCACAATATCCTAAACCTGTTTGCCTTGCGTTGATTTCACCTTCTATGGAGTTTAAAGGGTTGTATGTGCCGATTTCGCTTGCAAATGCTGGTAATATACCAATATTAGCAATGGCATCTGCAAAGGATAGAAAAACATTGTCAGAAATAAATGATATCGAAAAATATGCGCAAGGTTCTTATACGAAAAGGATTTATGAACATGGCGGAACAGGTATGCTTATGCTAAAACTTAACCCTCCGATGACCGTGGATATTGTGAATTGGGTTGTTGATGAGATTAACAAAAAAGTAGCCGGCGAAGAGTAGGTTTTTAAGGTTTGACATTGTATAAACAATCATTAAATACCTTATGAAGGTAAGAAGTTTATAGAACTCCTCCATATGCAGGTTTTTTTTTCTGCTTATAAAAGGAAAACTATAAATATGCCGTCATATAATAATGTAAAGTTATGTAAACGTGAGGTGATTTAATGAGCATAATGGAATCAATGGATATAGGCGTACGAAGTCTTAGCGTGCATGGTAAGCGTATAGATTTGCACGCAAAAAACATTGCAAACTTGGATACTCCGAATTATGTTCGTAAAATTCCTGTATTGAACGCAACGGACGATTTGTCTTTTCATGGCTTGATGAATGCGATGAAAGAGGATGTCTTTGGGGTTGGTACTTTACCTTTTTATCAAGGCGGAGTTGTTTGGTCGGGAGTTGTTGAAGACCCTACTTTAGGTGAAAAAATTTACAAGCCCGGGCACCCTGACGCTGATGCTAACGGATATATTCGTGCATCAAATGTTAACCCGCTTGTGGAAATGGCTGATGCTCAATCTTCTCAGCGTGCGTATGAAGCAAACCTTGCTGTTTTAACAATATCAAAATCAATGGCGCTTAAGGCGCTTGAAATAGGTAAATAATAGATGACGTTTTCTCCAAATATTCAAAGTTTAATAAGCTCTAGCGGTAAAGAAGTTGCGATGCAAAGGTATGCGCAAATTCAGGCTTATGTTGATAATATAGATAAAAATATTAATAATGAATTGAAAATTGAGCCTAAACGAGAAACTTTTGCAGAAGTGCTTAAGACTTCTAATGTTAAGGATACAGGATTTAGGGTTTTGCCTTCTAAAATTCAAGAGTCAGCCTTGCCTTATACAGGAACAATTTCTCGAGGACAAATCCAAAATATTGTTTCTCAAGTTGCTAAGAAATATGAAGTTGATGAAAAACTTGTTAATGCTGTTATTAAACAAGAATCAGGATTTAATCCTAAGGCGACTTCTCATTGTGGCGCTATGGGGTTGATGCAGTTGATGCCGGCAACGGCAAAGAGCTTGGGTGTTAAGGATGCTTATAATCCCGTTCAGAATATCGAAGGCGGTGTTAGATATTTAAGCAATTTGCTCAAAAAATATAACGGAAATACGGTATTGGCTTTGGCAGCTTATAATGCGGGGCCAAACGCTGTTTCTAAATATGGAGGTGTTCCTCCGTACAGTGAAACACAAAATTATGTGAAAAATATTTTAGCTAATTATTTATAAAGGAAAGAGGTTTAAATGTTTAAGCATCAGTTAGTACCAAATATTAACTTATTTGAACGAATTCAACCAACAAAACTCGATATGAATTCAGGTTTGGATACAATGCGTTTACAAAGAATTGAAAAGCCTGAAACACAGGATTTTAAGGCTGTTTTCTCAGGTTTGGTGGAAAATCTTAATTTAGAAATGAATGCGCCTGATAATTTGATGAAGGATGTTGCTATGGGTAAGTCAAACGTTGATATACACGACGTTATGACCGCAATGGCAAAAGCTGAGTTGGGAGTTAATATTGCAACAGGAATTACCGGCAAAATCATCCAAGCGTATGATAAAATTTCTCAAATTCAAGTATAGTGTTAACTTTTTATCAATAATATAGTATAATCTTATCGGGAGAGCTTGTATTTCGATGAATTTTCAAGAACTAATAAAGGATAAACGAGTACAGATAGGGCTAATCGCAGGATTGGTTGTTGTCATGCTGCTTGGTGTTGTTATAGTTGCGTCTAATAAAAAAGATGCGAAAGAACTCTCTCGAATTAAACAAGAAAGACCTCTTAAAGAAGATATTATGTTGCTTTCGACGGATAATATCGGTAAAGCTATAGAAATACAAGCACTTTTAGCTCGAGAAGGTATTACCGCATCTCGTCAAGCTGATGGTTCAAAGTCCGCAATTGTTTTGAGAAAAGGTGTTTCTAACATGGGCGAAAGAGACAGGGCTCTTCTTGCAATTGTTAAAAGCGGCTTGATGGACCAAAATATTGGGCTGGAAATTTTTGACAAAGGTGATTTTACATCAACAAAAGAAGACAAAAGAATTCGTTTGGCACGTGCTGTAAACGGTGAGTTGGCTCGTTTAATAAGACGTATTCCACCGATTGAAAATGCGTCTGTTTTTGTTTCAATTCCGGAACAAACAATGTTTACCTCTCAGCAAAAACCCATTACGGCTACGGTTCAGGTGACCATGCCAAGTGGAGATAAGTTGGATCAAACAAAAGTTAAAGCAATTACAAATCTTATTTTGGGTTCCGTTTCAGGGATTGAAGCTAAGAATATAACAATATCGGATACAAACGGTACCGTATATTCAAGTATTATAAATGCTTCAGATGATATGATTGCTCGTTTGGAAGAAAATGACAGATACATGGAAAATAAAGTTCGCGCTCAACTTGACAGATTGGTTGGGAAGGGACGTTATGTTGCAACGGTTAGTACTTTTTTGCGTCAGGCACCTGTTGAAAAATCCAGTATAATTTATGACCCTGAATTAAAAACGTCTGTTAGTGAGCAAACTTTCTCTGAAGGTTTGGGCGATCAGACAAGGGATTCAAATAAATCTATCAATGCTGTAAGTGTGTATTTGCCAAATGGATTGCCCGGTGGTAATGCCGATTCTGCGCAAGATAGAAGTTATTCCAGAACCGCTAAAGAAACTCAATATGGAGTTACAAAAACACAAGTAAATGAATATATGACAGCAGGTGTTATTGAAGAAATATCAGTAGCTGTTACGTTAGAACAGTCAGCAGTACCTGATAATGTTTCAATTGAAGAGTTAAAAGATTTGATAGCAAAAGCAGCTAGCCCTAAGGTGTCTTCGGCTAATGTGTCTATTGCCTTTTCTGATTCCATAGACCCGATATTAGCTGGAGAAAGACCTGTTACATTGCCAAGACCTGATGAAACTGGCAATCCTTGGTGGATAGCGAGTGCTCTGATTGTTTTTGGTTTAATCGGTGGACTTACCGTTATATCTAAAAAGGTTAAATTTGCGCAAGATAAGCAAAAACAAGAGTTGGAAGACTTGAGAAATAAGACGCAGGATCAAGAGCGTCAGTTAAGAGATGTTAACCTAAAAGCAGCAGAGTTATTGGAAAGACAGTCTCAGTTAGCGCAAGGCTTGTTAGAGCAACAGCAGATGCAAGCCGCACCTCAAATTACACAAGTACAACAGCCACAACAGCCTATACCACAACAGTCGGCCGTATCTTTAAGTGAGACGATAGGAGATTTGGCTCAGGATGTTGACGAGGTAGATGAAGATGAAATGGTTGAAAAATTAAAAAGCTGGATAGAAAAAGCTTAAAGGGAATAGTGGGGGAGTAAAAGTTGCCGATACCTGATTTTGATTATAAAGCATTTGCAACAAACCTTGCGCAACAAGCGGCGGGGGTTGTTCCTCCTGAAATTTCTAAACCTGATAAAGATTATATAGTCAGCTTAGTTCTTAATTTCTGTAACATGTCAGGTGAGGCCTTGTATAACGACAAGGATTTTAATTATCCTGCAGATAGTGCATATATTATTACACAGTTTATAGGTGAGTGGACATTTCATAAGGCTATAGACTTAATTCACGGAAAAATTCCTCGTCAGCATAGGGATAAAATCCTTCAACAGATTGCTTTTACAGTTTTTGAAATAGCAAAACAATGCGTAAAAAAGGACATGTCACAGCCTGATATGATAAAGATAGTTGAGGCGCATGTTCAAAGGGCATACCAAAATGCATTAGCTGAGTTGCAAAAAAGAGGCGCACTAACCGCAGAACAAGCAAATACAGCAGCCAGAATGTCTAATTTGGATGATATGTCTCGTCAGCAACCCGGGGCAAATGCAAGTGATACAAAGTTGTTAAAGCTTGTTTCTTTTGCGATGGTTTTAAGAACAATGCCAAAAGAGAAAGCTACAGCTATTATACAAAAATTTGAAAAAGATGATGCTGAAATACTTAGTGAATATATGTTGATGGAAGATTTAGAACACAAGCTTGATATTTCTGTTTTAGGAAAATATTTTGATGAATTTAAGGGGGCATTGCCTGCTCCTTCTAAATTATCTATGCCTAAAGTCATTAAAAAGATGAAGCAACTTGTTAATCCTGAAAGCAAAAAATATGTATCAAGATTGATAGAAAAAGAAAGACCGTTGGTAAGAAAATTTGTATTGCCTGAAGGGGAGGCGGGTGTAAGTTTAACACCAAGAATTGCTGATGTGGTTTGTCAGCATATTGAAGAAAAAATAACATGTTAATAAGAAGGAAAAAATTAAATATAGAACCGAAAGAGGTTCAAACGGAAAAAGTTGCTAAGGAGGTTATGTCAGTTCAGAAAGAAGAAGTGACAGATGTTGTTAGTGACTTTGATATTGATAATTTTGATTTCTTACAGAGAGATGAGCGCCGCAGAGGTGACAGACGTCGCGGATATCGTCGTATAGATGACAGAAATCTTGTTTCAAGAGCTCAGGCTGAAGCTCTTTCAATAAAAGAAGAAGCTGTAAAAGACGGGTATAATGAAGGTTTAGAAAAAGCTAAAGCTGATGTAGCAAATCTTAAAGAAGAGTTGAAGAGTTTTTATGGATGTAAAGATAAGGCGGTTGAAGTTTTATCAAAGGAAATTCTTGAAATAGCTCTTGATGTTGCGCAAACTATTATTAAAAAAGAAGTAGAGCAGGATAAAGAAATTCTGCTTAATACAATAGTAGATATTCTCAAGACGAATGTTAAAGCGGAAGATAGGATAACGCTAAAAGTTTGTGAGGAGGATGTTGAATTTGTAAAGATGTCTATACCTCAAATGTTGTCAATGGCACAAGTTTCGGTAAAAGTATCAGTAGTTGCTCGTGATAATGTTGAGAAGGGCTCGGTTATAGTTGAAACTTCAAGCGGCATAGTTGATGCAAGTTTTAAAACACAGCTTGAAGTATTAAGAGAAGCATTTAAAGGGATATAATAAATGGCAATGCCTCAAGGTGGAAATAATAATATGCTGAGTGAATTTGGGTTAGCCCTATTTGTTTTGGCGCTTGTTTTAATCTTGATTATAGAGATGCCTACTTGGATTATTAACTTTTCTATAAGTTTAAATATAGCAATAGGTATTACGTTATTGATGATATCTTTGTATGTACAGAAACCATTGGAATTAGCCGCGTTTCCTTCAATTATCCTTATCGGTACAATGTTTAGGCTTGTTTTGTCTATTGCCTCAACTCGTTTGATATTGGCAAAAGGAGATGCCGGAGAGGTTGTAGAGGCATTTGGAACGTTTGTAACCGGTGGTAATTTAATTGTAGGGTTTGTAATATTTGCGATTATTACAATTGTCCAGTTTATGGTAATTACAAAAGGTGCTGAGCGTATTGCAGAGGTTGCGGCGAGGTTTGCTTTGGACGCTATGCCGGGTAAACAAATGACAATTGACGCTGATTTTAATGCCGGGTTAATTTCTCCTGAAGAGGCTGTAAGAAAGCGTGAAGATTTGCAACGGGAGTCAAGTTTGTACGGTTCAATGGACGGTGCGATGAAGTTCGTAAAAGGGGATACCATTGCAGGTATTATCATTACGGTTATAAATATTGTTGGTGGTTTGGCTGTAGGTATGCTTATGGATCAAATGCCGGCAGCGGACGCTATTTCGAAATATACAACGTTAACTGTAGGGGACGGTTTGTCAGCACAATTACCATCCTTATTAATGGCTGTTTCTGCCGGTATTGTTATGACTCGTTCTTCTGCGCAAGGAAGTTCCTTGGGGGCTGATTTAGCAGGGCAAATTATGAGCAAGCCAAAAAGTTTGTTGATGGCTTGTTTGTTTTTTGGCTTAATTATGATAAGCAGTCCTTTTACGGGTTTACCTTGGTGGCCATTTTTACTCTTTATTGCTGTAATTCTTGTTGCTTGGTTTACTGCGCAGGTTAATGAAGATGTTGCGGCACAGTTAGGTCAGTTGGATGCAGTTAAGCAAAATATGCAAGATTTAGTAAACCCAAATAGGATGTACGAACGTTTGGGCGTAGATGTTTTGGCTTTGCAAGTTGGAACAGGTTTGTTAAGTATTGCAGATCCTGAGCAGGATGGTCAATTATTGGCTAAGATTGCAGCACTTAGACAACGTGTTACAGATGAGTTAGGGTTTATTATTCCAAATATAAGAATTATGGATTCCAGTGCGTTAGATGCGAATGAATATGCTATTTTGATAAGAGGTAACAAAGTAGCAACAGGTTTTGTGTATCCTGGAAAAGTTATGGTACTTGCTGACCAGTGGGATTCTATGAATAAGCCTGTTCCGCAAGATGCTATTGTAGGGCTTGATCCTACATATCAAACTCAGGCGTATTGGATTTCAAGGGATAGAGTAAGTCCTGAGGATGGAATTTCTCAAACTGAGCCTACAGATGTTGTTGTTACACACTTGCAAGAAAGTGTAAGAAAGTATGTTGATGAGGTTATGACGAAAACAGATGTTCTTAAGCTTATGGAGCTTGTTAAGTCGCAAGACCCAACTCTTGTTAATGACCTTGTTCCTACTATTATTTCAACTAGTGATTTACGAAAAATATTTGTTAATCTTATTAGAGAAAGAGTCTCTATTAAAGATATTATATTTATCTTTGAGCGTTTGTGTGATTATGCAAGATTTTCTAAAGAGCCTGATATTTTGTCAGAAAGATTACGTGCGGCTTTGGGCCGTCAAATCTGTCTGACACACTCTACACAGGATAAGGTTTTGTATGCGCTTACGCTTTCTAGTGATTGGGAAAAAATTCTTGATGACAGTTGTCAAAGAACAGAGCTAGGAACTATGTTTTTATTAAATCCTTTGCAAGTTCAGGAATTAATTGAAATGTCCGCTACTGCGTTGATGAGGTCACACCAAAATATTGGAAGAGCACCTGTTATTCTTTGTTCTCCAAGAATTAGGTTGCCTTTATATCAATTATTGGAACGTCATATCCCTACTATTGTGGTTATTTCTTATAGTGAGCTAATTACAGACATTAAGGTAGAGGCGGTTGATACGATTGGTGAATCTTATATGTCTGAGTATAACTTTGGATAAAAATGATAGAACAATCAACAATGAAATCTATTGAATATATGAAACGACGTGCGTATGAATTGACGCATAATACTCCTTTATATCAATATAAAGGGAGTGTTTCAAAGTTGTTGGGGTTGACCGTAGAGGTTAAATTGCCGGGGTTGAAAATTGGTGATTTGTGTTTTATAGAAGATTATCAAGGTGAAAAGAAAGCGGCAGAGGTTGTTGCATTTAAAGGAGATGCTGCGCAGTTATTATTGCTTTATGATGGTGCTGGAATTGGACAAGGAAGCTTGGTTTCCACGACAGGAAGGCCTATTACTGTTCCAGTGGGTGATTTTTTATTAGGACGTTTAATTAATCCGTTGGGTGAGCCTATTGATGGTAAGCCATTGGACGTTACAAATGCAACTTGGAGATGTATTGACGGACCTCCTCCAGATGCTTTTGAAAGACCAATCATTAAGGAGATGTTTTCAACAGGTGTAAGAGCGATTGATGCTTGTATGACACTAGGTGGTGGACAGCGTATGGGCCTATTTGCAGGCTCCGGAGTTGGTAAAAGTACGATGCTTGGGATGATTGCAAGAAATTCTGATGCTGATGTAAACGTAGTTGCATTGATTGGAGAACGTGGGCGTGAGGTTAAGGAATTTATTGAAGATTCTTTAGGTGAAGAAGGTATGGCAAAATCGGTGCTTGTATGTTCTACAGGGGACCAGCCACCTCTTATTAGGATGAAGTGTTTACAGACAGCTACTGCTGTTGCTGAGTATTATAGAGATCAAGGCAAAAAAGTTTTTCTTATGACTGATACGGTTACAAGATGTGCAATGGCTGGTCGTGAAGTTGGTTTGTCTATTGGAGAGCCACCTACAATGAAAGGTTATCCTCCTTCAATTTTTTCTTGGTTGCAAAAAGTTTTAGAGAGAACTGGGAATTCAGAGCGTGGCTCTATTACAGCATTATATACTGTTTTGATGGAAGGTGATGATATCAATGACCCGATTGTTGATACTGTTAGGGGGATTGTAGATGGTCACATTTTCTTGTCAAGAAAAGTTGCAGAGATGAACCATTATCCTGCGATTGATGTTTTGGGAAGTATTTCGAGGTTGATGTCAGCTATTGCTTCACCAGAACATAAGGAAGCTGCAGGAAAAATGCGTAAGCTTTTGGCTCTTTATAGAGATAATAAAGACTTGATTGACGTTGGTATGTATCAACAAGGTTCAAATCCTAGATTGGATGTCGCAATTCAGATGATGCCTGAGATTAATGGATTTTTACAGCAAAGGGTTTCAGATAGTGTTTCTATGGAAACGACTATTTCTACATTGATTTCTATGATGGAAAGTGTAGATATATAATATTAAAAAGATTAGGGATTAGAATATGAGAATTGATAAAAGAGATATTTGTGGATTATTTGCGGTGCTTTTTGTTGCGCTTGTATGTGAAATTGTTTTCTTTTATAAACAAGCAACTCCTATGGTCGATATTGGTCGAGAATTCTATCTAGCGCAAAGAGTTGCAGAGGGTGGTGTTTTATATAAAGATATTTTTAATATTTATGGACCATTATCGTATCAAATTAACGCTCTTTTGTTTTTAATTTTTGGACAACATACGCATGTTTTGTATTTGTTTGGTAATTTAGTAGGGTTATTATTGATTGGTACAACCTATGTATTATCAAGGCTGTATCTTGATAGATTTTATTCTATTTGTGTTGCTTTGTTTATGATATTTACGGGAATATGCTCTGCAAAAATATTCAATTTGGTAGTTCCTTATGCATTTAGTGCTACTTATGGTTTGTTGATGGTTATAATCTCTTTAATCTTGTTTATAAAATTTATAAGAGATGATGAAAAAATAAAATATTATTATGGTTCTGTGTTTTTTGCAGGAGCTGCGTTTATTACAAAATATGATTTTTTATTATATGTAATAGGGCTTTTAATTTCTGTTCTATTAGTAAAAAGAGTTTCATTTTTAGTGTTTTTAAAAGGATTATTGGCTTTTTCTGTTATACCCTTAATATCAGTTTTGCAATTGTTTATAGTTGGATTAAATATTCAAGATATTATCAATAGTGTTGAGCTTTTTAAAGATATAACAAGTGCTCCGAGTTTAGCTTATTTTTATAAAATTGCAAGAGTTTATCCTACTGTGGAAGCTATTTTATATAATATAAGAAATTTAGTCTTGTTTTCTTTTGTTTTGGTCGGTTCTTATTTTGTATTGAATAAATTAGAAGGAAAAAGTCGTTATTGGTTTGTACTTGTTAATATTTTTTTAATAGCTTTTTTATTTTCCTTCTTTTTTAATTATTTAAAAAATTTTTCGTTTTTGCCCGTTGTAATTTTGAGTTTGTTGTTATTTTTACAAAAGAAAATAGCTGACAAATCAGTTTGGGTGTTATGTATAAGTACTTTATTAATATCTGCTAAAAAAATTTTCTATGCAGATTGTACTTTTTATAGTGTGTTTTTTATTTCATTGTTGGTTTTAAGCGCAATTGTTTTGTTTGAAAAATATATAATTGAAAATCATAAATTATTTAAGAGGATGATTGTAGCTTTGATGATTGTATTTTTTATACCTCAATTATTTGCTGAGAAAAATTCATTTGCATATTATAGGTATAAGGTACAAACACCGAAGGGGGTTATGTATATAGGAAATGAAACTAATCCTACAAGGTTATTGTTAGATATAGTTTTAAAAAATACAAAAAAAGATGATAGTGTAGTAATTTTACCGGAAGGGCATATTATAAATTTTCTAACGGACAGAAAAACTGATGATATGTATAGTAACCTTATCCCAATGTATGTGGAGGCATTTGGAGAGAAAAAAATAATAGAGCATTATAGTCAAAATATGCCAAATTATTTTGTTTTTTCAACAAGAGATGTTGATGAATATGATAAAGAGGGATTTTGTAAAGATTATGCATTAAACTTCTGCTCTTGGGTATTTAATAATTATCATCTTGAGTATAAAATAATTGGTATGCCTTCGTATTTTGTTTTGAGGAAAAATTAATGAAAAAAATAGCGTTGATAAATCATGGATGTGCAAAAAATTTAGTTGACAGTGAACTTATGCTTGGGATGCTTGCCGAGGCAGGGTTTGAGATTACGTTGGATGAGTCTGATTGTGATGTTGTTATTGTCAATACATGTTCATTTATACATGATGCAGAAGCAGAAAGTGTTCAGACTATTTTAGAAATGATAAATGAAGGTAAAAAAGTTGTCATTACAGGTTGTTTGTCGCAAAGACATAAAATGGAAATACATGAAGCGATTCCTGAAGCAGTTGCTATGATTGGACCAACAGATATTTCTAAAATTGTGGATGTTATTAAAAAAATATCTGCAAAACCGGATAAATTTGTTTATGAAGTATCTGAAAAACCTGATTATATATATCCAGAAATGATTGAAAGACAACAAATTACGGTTGGTGCAAGTTCATATATAAAAATTGCGGATGGGTGTAATTATCAGTGTGGTTATTGCATAATTCCTCAGTTAAGAGGTCTTTATCGTTCTCGTCCTATTGAAAATATAGTAGAAGAGGCTAAAAAGCTTGTAGATAAAGGTGTTACAGAGATAGTTTTAGTTGCGCAGGATACAACAAGTTATGGTATTGATATTTATGAGAAACCATCTTTAGCGAACTTGTTGAAAGAGCTTGAAAAGATTGAAAATTTACAATGGTTAAGGGTTATGTATGCTTATCCTTCTATGTTTACGGATGAATTAATAGAGGTGTTTAAAAATTCGAAAAAAATCGTAAAATATATAGATATTCCTCTTCAGCATTCACATCCTGAAATTTTAAAAGCTATGCGCAGACCCGGAGTTAGTTATGAAGATTTGATTGCAAAAATTCGTAATAATATTGATGGAATTGCGATTAGAACAACATTTATAGTCGGCTATCCTGGTGAAAAAGAAGAACATTTTAATCATCTGAAGAATTTTATTGAGCGTGTAAGATTTGACCGATTAGGTGTTTTTGAATATTCAAGGGAAAAAAATACATATTCATTTGACTTAGATGAACAGGTTGATGAAAAGACAAAACAAGCTAGAAAAAATGAAATAATGGAACTACAACAAGGTATTTCTTTAGATATAAACCAGACTTTTGTAGGTAAAGAAATTTCTTGTATTGTAGAAATGATAACTGATGAAGGGCTTGTCGTTGGTCGAACATATCGTGATGCGCCGGAAATTGATGGCTTGATATACATAGATGCAGAGGATGAACCTGTTTTGCCTGGTGATATTGTTAATGTAGTGGTCACTACTGTTGATGCGTATGATATGCATGGAAAATTAGTTTGTTAAAACAAAATATATTTGTGTTAAAATTATTGTGATTAGGGACGAGGTAATACGAGGATATTTATATAATGTTGAGTTTTTTGTTTAAAATGTTGGGCGATCCAAATGAGCGTAAAATTAAAAAAGTTATGCCTATAGTTGAGCACATAAATTCGCTAGAGCCTGAATTTGCTGCAATGAGTGATGATGAGCTTAGAGCAAAAACTGATGAATTTAAATCTATATTGGCACAACGTCCAACTTCTTCTAATTTTTTAGAAGATAGAAAACTTGAAAAAGAAGCTCTAGATAAGATATTACCAGAAGCTTTTGCAACTGTTCGTGAGGCTGGTAAGCGTGTTTTAAATATGCGCCATTTTGATGTTCAGTTGATTGGTGGTATATTTTTACACAATGCGCATATCGCAGAAATGAGAACTGGTGAGGGAAAAACTCTTGTTGCGACTTTGCCTGCATATTTAAATGCTTTGACTGGAAAAGGGGTTCACGTTATTACGGTTAACGATTATCTTGCTAAACGTGATAGTGAATGGATGGGACAAATTTATAAGTTTTTGGGTCTTAGTGTAGGTGTTGTCCTCTCTGATAGACAAAGTAATGATTTTGAAGCAAAAAAACAGGCTTATGCTTGTGATATTACTTATGGAACAAATAATGAGTTTGGGTTTGATTATTTGCGTGATAATATGGCTGGTGGACCTGAACAGTTGGTTCAAAGACCTGTTAATTATGCCATTATCGACGAAGTTGACTCAATCTTGATTGACGAAGCAAGAACTCCGTTAATTATATCTGGTCGTTTGGATAAGTCGGCTGAAACATACAAACTTATGGCGAAAATAGCTCCACAGTTGGAAAAAGATGTGGATTATGAAGTAGATGAAAAAAATAAAAATGTTATTTTAACGGAAGATGGCATTGATAAAGCTCAAGAGCTTATTGGGGTTTCTGATTTGTTTGATATTTCGACACAATATGCTCATCATCTTTTACAAGCTCTTAAGGCTAAAGAATTGTTTAAAAAAGATACAGACTATGTTCTTAAAAACGGTGAAGTTGTCATTGTCGATGAGTTTACAGGTCGTTTAATGGATGGTAGACG
The DNA here is from genome assembly GCA_045636305.1 of Candidatus Gastranaerophilaceae bacterium. Classification (GTDB taxonomy): domain Bacteria; phylum Cyanobacteriota; class Vampirovibrionia; order Gastranaerophilales; family Gastranaerophilaceae; genus RGIG2134. The sequence continues at coordinate 19,434 of JAZTXF010000078.1, forward strand.
TTGGTCTGATGGTTTGCACCAAGCTGTTGAGGCAAAAGAAGGTGTAAAAATTCAGGATGAAACTCAAACCTTGGCGAGTATTACATTCCAAAACTTGTTTAGACTTTATCCGAAGCTTTCAGGCATGACAGGTACTGCAATGACCGAAGAAGCGGAATTTGGTAAAATATATAATCTTGAGGTTACGGTTATTCCAACAAACAAAAAAGATATCAGAAAAGATATGAGTGATGTTGTCTACAAAGGCGAAGTTCAAAAATATAATGCAGTT
>JAZTXF010000079.1:0-2178 GCA_045636305.1 Candidatus Gastranaerophilaceae bacterium
TCTTTTTTCGTTTTAATACTTCATCATTACTTAAACCTTTAATAGAAGTATTAAGTGTTTTAAATGTTTCATCTATACTTAGCTTGCGAAAATCCATATTATCACCTACATTCATTTTAACCTTTATTTATCTTTTTGTCTATAAAAAAGGGTTTATAATATAAAATAAATTCTCAAGTTTGACAGTTTTAGAAAACAAAAATCTCCCTAACCCTTATTTTATAAGGCTTTAGAGAGAGTTTTTTTGTTTGAAAAAATGCGTAAGTAAATTTAATTTTCTGCCTGATTTAAAATTTTTTTAATTTTTTCATAAGTTATTATTTCGGTATCGGTATTCATACCTAAAAAACGATGCAAATCATCTGTTAAATTATCTCTTGTTTGAATGGGCTCAAAACCTTTTCCTTTGTGTTCTAGCATTCTCATTTCCTGTAATTTTGTCACTATTTCGTGAACTGTATATTTATCATCTAATTTATGTTCTAAATATCTATAAATAAATAATGATAAGTAACAAGTAATAAAGTGACCCTTTATTCTATCTTCTCTTGATAAATGAACGGTTCCTGAATCAAATTCATCTTTCATTATTCTAAATGATTCTTCAATTTCCCATCTACCATTCATAACTTTTATGATTGTACTTGTATCATCAATTAAATTTGTTGTTATCCCGTATAGACCGTTATATTTTTCTTCGTTTTTATAGATTTCATCATCGATTAAATATTCAATATTACAAGCAATTTCTCCTGTATCTGTTGTTTTAACTTCTTTGATAAACCTTTTTGGGTCATTTAGATTTTTACTAATTTTTATTTTTTCAACATCTTTTTTATTTTTTGCTTTTTTATTTTTTTTATTTGCTTCTTCAACAAGCTTTCTAGCTCTTTCTAATTGATGAGATTTTAATTTATGTTGATATTCTTGATATTTGAAAGAAAAAGTTACTATTAGTGCTTGTTTAACAGATTTAGTTTCACACTCAATTTCTTTATAAAAAATTTTATTATAATATTGTTTTTTTAATTCTTCGTTTTTTTCAATTTCATCTAAATTATAAACATCAACAATATTGCCTAAGATGCGCCAACCATTTTTGTCTAATGCAAATGCTTGTAATTCACTGTTTAATTTTTTTATTGATTGTGTGATTACAAATCCTCTTCCATCTTGAACATTAAATTTTTTAATATCATCGGTACACATAGCTGCATCAGTACATACAATAATGTTACTACCTTGCATATTATAGTTTTTTAAAAATTCTTTTTCACTAGGTATCATTGTTTTTGTTTCAGAAGTGTTTCCTGGATTAATATTCATTGCGAATGGGTAACCATCTGCATCCATAAACAATCCCATTTGTACAAGCGGAAGCGGTTGATGTTGCTTGCTTATACCATATTTTTGAAAATCATTTTCTTCTGTATAAAAGAAATAATTTGTACAATCATAATAAATAATTTTATAATTTCTATCAATGACTTTATTACTATAATCAAATAAATCTTTTTGAATATTACTCATTTCTTTTGATAGGTATGATAGCGTTCTATAAACGTGTTGAATATCAAAATTATAATTACCAATGAATTTTTTTGATTGTTCAAAAGTAGATAATTTTGATGAAGGCCATATAATGCGTGAAAAAACCAAACATTCTACAACCGAATTTATATCAAAGGTAAAATTATATTTGTTTTTGATATTTTCACAAATTTTATTAATTCCTAAATCATAATAAATTTTTCTTAAAAATAAGTGACCAGAAAAGAAACAACGATTAACATCTTTTTCAATTTGTTTGTTAGGATTTAAAATTAAATTAACCGGCAATTCTTTGCCTTCTTGAATTAGTTTGTTTAGAGAGCTAATATATTCATTAACTTTATCCATAGTATTTTCCGAACCAAATCTTTCTTTTAATCTTTCATCATTTCCTAATCTTTCGTAAACACATGTAGAACGTTTACCATTAAGATTTGTATAATCTTTTATAATACAATATGTTGTATTACTTTTAGTCATAGTTTTACTAAGTCTCATTTTTGTCACATCCTAATAATATAATACCATTATATCAATTACGATTCAATTACGCAAGAGCAAAAGATAAAAAAACTAGATAAAATCTAGCGAAAATGGGTAAAAAAATTAAAAAGTGTCAAACATGGG
>JAZTXF010000080.1:0-30237 GCA_045636305.1 Candidatus Gastranaerophilaceae bacterium
GATTCCAAAAATCGTTTATCAGGACAACGGCAGAGCCTTTAGGGCTAAGTATTTCACCGACGATAAGGGGTTTGGCGAATTAGGGTTTTATGGATTGTATGCAAAACTTGGTATTGAGACAGTTTTTGCAAAACCCTACAACGCACGAGCAAAAGTCATTGAACGCTTTTTCAAAGAGTTCCAAGAAGGCTTTGAGAAACTCCTGCCAAGCTATGTCGGCTCGTCTATCGACAACAAGCCTGCATATCTTTTAAGGAATGAAAAGTTACACAAGAATTGGCATTCTGATTATGTTCCGACAATTGACGAGGCGATAAAAATGTTTGATATGTGGCTAAATTCCAAAAACTCTCAGCCCTGCACAAACGCACCAAATATGGCAGTTGCAGAGGTTTTAGAGGCTCGAAAAAGGCAGAATATTGACACAAATCAGCTTGATGATTTGATGCTTGCGACAGAGGTCAAAACCATTCAGCGAAACGGCATTCGCTTTTTAAACTGCGATTATTTTGACGAGCGTCTTTATGGATTCAAGAGCAAAGTGCTTATAAAATACAATCTTTTTGACCTGACACATATCAAGGTCTACACCCTAAAAGGCGAGTTTTTATGCACAGCAGAACGTGTAACCGAAACACATCCGATGGCGAAAATCTTAGGTACAGTCGAGGATATGGAAGATTTTAAGCAGAAAATCCAAAAACAAAAACAGCTTAAAAGAAAGACAATAAATAGTCTCAAAGCCTATTTGCCACAGGAAGAAGTTAAACTAATTGAATATAAAATTGAACAGCCCGTTGTTCAAACCGAGTTCAAAGAGTGTTTAATTGCCGTTCAAGGAATGTTCAAGAATAACGCAGAAAAATATGAGTACCTAATCAAGCACAACCCCGATGATGCTTGGATTACAGAATTTAAAAAGACAAAGGAGTATAAGCTATTGTATGAATAAGACTTTTGTTAAAACGCAAAACGTGCGAAATTTTATCGGACTTATTGAAAATTTGCAAAACAAACCTAAAAATATTCCCAAAATGGCTCTAGTTTATGGCGAGCCTGGGTTAGGCAAATCGCAAACGGCACTTTGGCTTGCTTGCAAATATGATGCTATTTATTTAAGGGCTGCGAATTTAATGTCTGTCCGTTGGCTTTTAGAGGAACTTGTCAAAGAAATGGACGAAATTCCAAGTTACTTGAGCTCAAACAATTTTAATATCATTGTTCGTAAACTCAAAGCTAAACCACAGTTGGTTATTATTGATGAAATCGACTATTTGGTGAACGATTTTAAGACGATTGAAACGCTGAGGGATATCCACGATAAAACTGAATGTCCGATAGTGTTTGTGGGGATGAGTTTGGTGCATAAAAAGCTCGAACGATACAAACATTTATATGATAGATTCTCTGAAATCGTGAAGTTTGAAGCCTTTGGTGTGACGGATTTAAAGCAAATTTTCGATAGTCTTTCGGAAATTCCGTTTACGACCGAAAGTATTGAATACATCCACCCGAAATACAATCGCTTTAGACAAATCGTCCAGCTTATTAACCAACTTGAAACTTACGCAAAAGATAATGGAATAACTGAATTCACGCTAGAAACGATTCGAGGTTTATTATGAACATAGAAAAATTAGCAAAACGATTGAGGGAGTTTACTCTCGATGAAATCGAAATGATTGCTGAAGCTAACGTTGAAACGGAACTTGAACACCTTTTGAACGAGGGTAAAATAGCGTTTGAACAAGGTCGCTATAAATACGTTGAAAAGGTGGAAATAATCGACTATGCGATATTTTCAGCTGAGGCGTTAAATAATGAACCTTTAAGCTTTGAAACGGCAGTAAAATACTTTTTAGAAAAATATGCCAAAACCACTTGCACCAAAAGGACTTACGAGACTTACGAATCGATTTTTAGGATAAATATTTTGCCGTTTTTTAAAGGTAAAATCATTCAAGAAATTACAATCGACGATATAAAAGCGTTTTATATAAGTTGCAAAACTAGGAATTTAGGACATAGACGGCTGAAAAACACGCTAACGCAACTTAATCAACTTTTGAAATATTGTAAGTCGCAAGGCTTGGTCTCAAAATGCTGTAGTTTTCAGGTTAAGAGGCTTAATGAGAAGAACGAATTTAGTATGAATAGAATAATTTTTGAGGATTAAAAATGAGTAAAATGAAATATTATAAACACGCTGAAACTCTGTTTTTGCAAGATAATTTGTCAGTAGATGAAATTTGTAAAAACTTGAATGTCTCTCGACGCACGCTTTTTTATTGGAGAGAAAAGTACGAGTGGGGCAAGAAAAAAGCCGCAAAATTTGCGAAAAAAGAGGATTTTTCAAAAGAGCTGCAAGGGTTTGTGGAAAAACTGATGGCAAAAATCACAACCGATATGCAAAACAAAAAACCAGTGAATCAGTCAGAGTTTTATACTCTGACAAACTTGCTGAAATATTTGCCAGACTTGGTGAAATTGGAAATCAAAGAACAAACCCAAACCCCAAAACCCACCGGCCAACTCTCCGAAGATTTTGTTAAACAAATTGAAAAAGAGTTCTTTGGGATAGAATGAAGCTATTTTCTTTCAAACTCATCTAAAGTGGTTCCATCAGCAAGTTTCCATTCAGTACGACCATTTGACGCTCTGTTTTTAACAACTGCAGCTGCTGCTGAGCAAGCCTTAAATGGAATATCTTCTTTTGTTACCCATAAACCTTCAATATCAGATTTAACAAATAACTTATCGTTTTCTAATTTGGTTCTAATTTTATAATAGATATGTTTTTTAAAACTTGGTGCACGTTCTTCTGATTCCACATAAGAACCTCTTAATAGCAAATATCCATTATCTGTTATAACCATTTTCGCTTTTACTATTTCACCATTTTTATCAATGCGGTTTTGAGTTAATGGTAAATAGAATACATTTTTCTGTTCTGGATCTTTTTCTTCTTGTTGAGTCTTTACAAAATTTATTAAGCCAAGATTATTTAAAATAAAAATCATATTATCTTGGAATTCTTGCATGTAAGCAACATCACAAACAGATAAATTAGACCCTGGAGGGCAACAATTATTTTTTAAGCTAATTGTTGTTAAATTCTGTAATGCTAAATCATATAAGGATTTTTCTAAATACCTAACATGCGCTTTTGTTAAGTCCATATCTTTACTAACAAATACAATAAAATCTTCAAACCATTCTTTGCTTTTATTTGTAGAATGTTGTTTGATTCTTTGCGCTACATCATCAGCTTCACCAATATAGAGAAAAGTTTCTTCGGTTTGAATATCTTTCCCCAATAAGAAATATAGACCTGTTGATTTTACAATTTCTGGAATGGATTGAATTATATCAACGTGTTTACGATTACCAATAAAAACTTTGCCCACCCAATTTGATAGGTCAACAGTTTTAAGGTTTTTCTTAGATTCCATTACAAAAAGTTTAATTAATTTGTCAGCCATAGGATAATTATACCACGTAATTTTTTAAAATATTTTTATGCTATTCTTAGGAGAAAGGAGTTTATATGAAAATTAATAAAAAAATGTGTATTTGGATTGGTATTATTTTTATTGTATCTTTAATTGCACTTATTTTTACAAAACAAGAATATGTGACACTTATCAATGTTCTTATAGCTATTTCAACAGGTTCCTTTTTGTCTTTATATACTTCTATTGTTAATTATTTACATGAGAGAGATGAGTTTTTTGATAATTTGTTTTTTACTGGTGCATTTGTAAATTCCAACTATGAACAAATTAAACAATTAATTTTAAATCTTGATGAAAAATCAAATATAAAATATGCAACCGATACTATTGATGGTTATACTAAAGCTATTAATAACATTTTAACTAATGTTAATTTTGCAAAATATTCTCCATTTTTTGAAAAGTCTAAAGTCGCAAAACTTACAGAGAAAATACGAGCTTTATATTTTGAAACAGAACAATATATTATATTTATGGTACGCAATATAAAAATTTCCAATTTGGAAATGGAAATAACAACACTAAAATTAAAATCATTAATATCTCCTTGCAATTGTTGCACTATAACAGAAGCTCAACAATTGCACTCAAAAACGGATTGTTCAAAATATATTGAATACCAATCATCAGTTGAAAATTTACAAAATATTTTAAATCAACAAAAGAAACAAACTTTAGAATTATTGAAAGTATTATATGAAAATACCGAAATAATTCAATCAAAATATATTGAAACAATGAATTGCTTGCATTGTAAAACTAAAAATAAAACTCGTTGGAAAGAAACTATAGATGCAAATAAAAAATACATTTCGAAAACAATGAGAAAATATGTAGAAGATTCTATAAATAAAAATTAATTTACATCCTTTCAATATACCAAATTGAATTTCCAAAATGATTAAAATTCCATTGAAGTTGAAAGTAAAAATTAAACTCCATTGAATTATCGTCTTTGTAGTTGTAAAACTGCTTGTTTAATTCGGTTTTGCGAAAACTTTCAAAGGCTATTTGTATTTCTTTTGCAAATTTCTTTCTGAATTCAGAGTATTCAATTTCTAAAGTTTCACGAGTTCTCTTATTTTTCAAAATCATCTTCAAACCCTCTAATATTATCTAGTTCGATGTTGTATTTTTTGCCTTTCCTATCTACACACGTCGCAAAATCTATTTCGGCATCGGAAAATTTATTTTTCCAAGTACAAATCAATAAACCAATTTCCTGTGTATTTAAATTTAGAATCTTTGTTCCGTATAAGTGGTAATCTTTTTCTACCATTTATTGCTCCTTTCAAGCTATGACATTAATTACTCTTTCCTTTGGAAACATCAAGCGCATAAAACAATTTCGTATCATTTCAACACATTTAAAAGCTGTTTAAATACCGTTTAAAAGGTGTTTAAAAAGTGTTCACAAATTATTCATCAATACTTTCTGGATAATTTATAAAAAATGCATGAACTTGATCTGCATCACGACGCAGATTTTTAACAATCGGCGCAAGGTTATAAAGTTCTTCATACTCTTTTTGCGAGGAACAAAAATAATCAATAACAACAGCTGTGTTGTAAATATTTTCAGCATATCGCTCCAAATTTTTAAAATCTTTTCTTTTGATAACAAATCTTTCTTCCATACACAACCTCCTTTTGGGTTGTGACATTCATCACTTGCAAGTGCTTGGAAGTCAAGTTTAAGCCTTACTGTAATATATTAAAATTGTTTATAAATTTGATTTTTAATGGATAGCTCTGCAAATAACGTTCTTGCTTAAGAGATTCTGCAATTTCTACTTGTGTAAATTTACCTATTAACAATCTTAAATTCTCAACTTTTTCTTTTAATTTATCAGCAAAAGTTCCACCTGGATTACCAATAATTGTTCTAAATAAATCTGCAAAAAGTCCATTCCAACCAGGTACGATAACATCTATCTTATGCGCAACTTCTCCTTGATTTTTTATATAATCGTCAAACAGTTTAAAATCCTTAATCAATAAAAGATTAAAAATAATGCAAGGTTCTACTAAAAACAAGTCAGAATCAGAATGAATATCAAGACTTAAATCTAAACGTACAAAAAATTTTTCAAGATCTCTGAGTGATAGATTCAATAACTCTGCAATCTTACAAATAATATTTGTTAAATAATTTTGTTCCTGTTCGGTATCCATACCTCTCTCAAAGCCAAAAAAATCAATTTTTCTTTGTAAATGAAAATTATAATAATGATCTGAATTTAAAAATTTTTCAAATTTTATCCAAATATCTTTAATTCGATGTTTAACAAACAACTCTGTTTGTGGTTCTGGCAAATTAAACTCTACGTCAATAAATTTACGCAAATATCCATTTTCTTCACCAATATTCACTCCAAAAATAGTTCTAACAGAGTTCTCAATTTGAGTTTTATCTACTGCCAATACAAAAATAATATTTGGCATTCCAAAAAAATGTTTTATTATTTCAAGAGTTTTAATTGTGTACATTGGATTACAGCGATCTAATTCATCAATAAAAATAATGATTTTTTTGTTTAGCCTTTCTTGTATTGATTTTAATTTATTTCTAAACTCTTTTATTAAATTTTTTAATTCAAGATACTCTGATTCAAGCATTTTCTTACCTGGATCAATATTAGCAGAGCAATTTATTACTCCAAAATTAAGTCCTGCCTGAAAGGATGTTTTACTACATATACTTTTAACAACACCTTTAACAAATTTAATATCTTCTTCAAGTTCAGCCATCTTGTAACTGTTTTCTACTTTATTTAGTAATTCGACTAATAAAGGTATTAACGGGGAGTTATAAAAATCTGACTCCCAGGCATTATATAATATATTGATGGAATCTTCTTCCATAGTCTTAATAAGATTATTTATAAAATATGTTTTACCGCAACCCCACGGAGCGACAAGACTGAAAACATTTGAGTCTGTATTTAATATAATGTTTTTAAAGTTTTCAGCTATAAATTTTCTACCTAATTGGTCGTCCTTAAAAGCTTCTTGTGTTAATTTTTTATCCATACTTACCCTCTATGTTCTTCAAAGTTTTCCACTTGTTCCATTACTTTATTAAACACTTCAGGACTATATTGTGGAGGGTATCCATTTTTAACTAGACAAATTTTGATATCAAATTTTAATTGGTCTCGGACATTTTGATTATTTAACCAATCTGCAAAGGATGATTTTGTATCAATAATTTCCTTAACTTTTTTAGCAAGCGTTTTGCATTTATCATTGACAATAATGCCATCTATTTCTTTATCTGTGCCGTATTCAAAGTTATGTTGATCTCGCATTGCGATTAAAATATCATAGAATGCTTTTTCTTCAAAAGTTAAGCCGATTTTTCTAAAACTTTCCCTACTCTCATTCATTTGTTGCAAAATACTTAAAGCCTGTTCTGTCGCATTTATGATAATACTTTCAGAGGCTTGTTCTTGTGTTTCTCCTGCTTCTTCAAGAGTAAGGTGCTTTCTGCGTTCATTATATTCTTCAATAGTTTTTTCTAATAATTCTTGATATGTTTTTGCTGCAACTTTATTAACTTTGCCATACTCTTTAATTTGTTTACGCAACATTTTTACAAGAAGTTCCAATTTTGTTGCTGGCATTTTTATATCTGATAATTTTTCAAAATACTCTGGCGAAAATAAATCTTCTTCTTCGCCGCTTTCAAGAACACTTTCCACGTGATTATATTTTAATGCTTCCTCAACCATTTTAGAAACTGCACGATTCATTGTTTCTGTATCAATTTCTGTTGTTCCACTCATTTTGCGAACAAAACCTGCTATTGCCATAAAACATTGTGCAAGTGCAGATTCTTCATCACCAAGATTTCCAGATGGTTGGCAAATATCATAACCACCTCTCATTCTTTTTACTGTTTTCAGGAAATATGTTTTAAAAGAAACACTCCTGCTACCTTTTTTAGTTTCCGTTTTTAATTCTTGAGTTGATGTAAATACATACTCTCCAGCTTCATCTAATAATTTATAACGTTCAAAAGGATCACAATTTGGATTTAAAAATGGTGTTAAATCGTAATCATTAAACAGTTTTTTAAGAATTTCTAATTCATCTCTAAATACTCTTGTTGCTTGCTCAACATCATCTGCTGTAGGAGCAACGGAAGTATTTCCGCCATAGATTTTCATTGCTTCTCGCATATTGTCACGAATGCCAATATAATCGACAATCATTCCAAATTCTTTGCCTGGATATTTTCTATTAACACGACTTATTGTTTGAATTAACAAATGTTTTTTCAATGGCTTATCATTGTATAAATAGGTCAAAGATGGCACGTCAAAACCTGTAATCCACATATCAACAACAATTACAATTCTGAAATTAGATTTTTCTTGCTTAAATGCTGCATCCAATTCTTCAGAACGTTTGTCATTTCTAGCGCCACCAAGATAATTATACATATCTTCTTTGTCGTTACTAGCAACGCTTGAAACCATAGCCATAAATGGCATCGGCTTTAATTCTCTTAATTCTTCTTCTGTTACTTTTATATCATCTGGAGCTTTCTTTTCTTCAAACCACTCCGGATATTTTTCTTTAAATTTTTGCAATAACTCATAAGCAATTTCTCTTTTTGAACAAACAATCATTGCTTTTTGTATTCTATCTGGATCCCCTGTACAAGAAGCAACATAATGATCATGGATATCTTTTGCAAGGCGTTCTAAACGTAATGGCTCGCCAAGAATTACTTCCATAGAACTCATTGCACTTTTACTTGCTTCAATATCTTCTTGAGTTGCACCATCATCAGCACACCTTTTATAATATGCTTCAATTTCTTTTACTTTTTCATTATCTAGTAGCACTTTGGCTATACGTGGATGATATTTGATGGAAACTGTTAAACCATCTGCAACAGCTTGGTCCATTGTATATCTATCAATTTCATCTCCAAATGTTTGATAAGTCTCTGCAATTGGAGTACCTGTAAATCCAACAAATGTTGCATTTGGAAATGCCTCTTTTAAAACTTTTGCATATGGTTTTGAAACCATTGCTTTCATATTTTTATCAACATCCTCGCTAAATTGGATTTTCTTTGCGTGTTCAAGTTGAGTTCTATGAGCCTCATCTGAAAAACAAATAATATTTTGTCTTTCATTAATAAGTCCTATCACATCTTCTTTTCTATCGCAGAATTTTTGAATAGTACAAATATAAAAACCACCACTTTGTCTTGCTGCAAGCTCTTCTCTTAATTGTTTTCTATCTTTAACAACAGAAACAGCACCCAAATTTAAAAATTCAGTACTTTTTGTAAATAATTTAGCCCCTTGTTTTTGCAATTCTTCTCTATCAACAATTAGAATAATTGTTGGTGAGCCAATTTCAGGAATATCCGTACAACGTAATGCAAGTTGACGCGCTAAAAATGCCATTGTATAAGTTTTTCCACAACCTGTTGCACCAAAATATGTTCCGCCTTTGCCACTTTTAGTTGTAACAGATTCAACAATGCTTTGTTTTAATAATTTTGAAGCAAAAAATTGAGGATATCTGCAAACTATTTCTCGTTCTTCTTTGTCATAAATACTATCTTGAAAATAAATATAATCCCTAAATATTTCAAGGAATCGAGCTGGACTATATACACCTTTTATCATTGTTTCAGTTTCAGCAAACGGCATAGAAGATACTTCATCTCCGTCATTAACTCGTCTCCAAGCATAAAAATGCTCATAAGGAGTTCTAACGGTACCAAGTCTTGTTTTTACACCGTCTGAAACACAAGCTAAAGGACAATAGTGTAAAAGGTGTGGGATATCCCTCCAATACCTGTTATAAATTTGTTCCCAAGCATTAAATATAGTAGCGTTAGCATCAGCAGGATTTTTAAGCTCAATAATACATAACGGCATTCCATTTACATATAAAATAATATCCGGTCTGCGATTTTCTTTTTGTCCGTTGTTTGTGTATTCAACGCTGAATTGATTAACTGCACGAAAAATATTATTTTCAGGAGTTTCAAAATCAATAAGCGCAATCATTTTGGCTAAACCATTTTGTGGTGTAAATTGAATTCCATCAACCATCCAGCCATATACTTTATGCAACGTTGCAAAATCACTTTCGCTACCAACAAGCCTTACATTATCATATATTTGAATAACCTCATCTTCGGTTAAATCGGGATTTTGTTTTGATAAAAATAATTTAAAATCATCTGCAATTAATACATCTCTTTTAGTAATGCGAGAAATATTATTACCAGAAATATACTTCCAGCCTTCTGCTTCTAAAAACGCAAGAAAGGCACATTCAAATTCTGATTCACAATAACGACCATTGTATTCTTGTAATTTAACCATTCTTATTCCTCTATTTGCCAATGCCCATTTTTATCAGCACCAACACGCTTTATTAATCCGTTATCTTGAAGTTTTTTCATGTTCGCAACTATATTTTTTCTTGCAATTCCAACAATTTCAGCAAGTTCTTCTTGAGTTACAAACGGATTATCTTTTATTGCATCAATAATTTTCTTTTGATTTGCAGTTACTTTTACAGTAACCTTTTCTGTAACCTTTTTTTCTGTTTCTATAATTTCTTCAATTGTATTCAAAATCAAAGAAAGCATAAATTCTATGAATTTTGTACTATTAGCAGCACTATCACTTGCACCAAGAACACTGTAATATTCTTTTTGATTTTCTTTTATTAATGTTTCAACAGGCAACCAAGCAAAAATTTCTTTCCATTCTTTTAAAATAACAGTTTGCCACAAGCGACCAATTCTGCCATTTCCATCTTGAAAAGGGTGAATAAATTCAAACTCATAATGAAAAACACAACTTTTTATTAACGGATGAACATCGCTTGTTTTTAGCCATTCAAATAAATCAAACATTAGTTCAGGAACCCTATCTGCTGGAGGTGCCATATGAACAACACGTTCTCCGTCGAAAATACCAACTCCATCTATTCTGTATTTTCCGTTTCTTTCAACCAAATCCTGCATCATCAGTTTATGTGCTTTTAGCAAATCTTTTTCATTATACGGATTAAGTGACAAAAGTAAGTCATAGGCTTGAATGGAATTTTTTACTTCTTGAATTTCATTTGGATTTCCCAAAACATGTTTGCCATTAATTATTGCTGTAATTTGTTTTAGGCTTAAACTATTATTTTCAATAGCCAAAGAAGAATGAATTGTTTTTATTCTGTTTTCTTTTCTTAAACGAATATGAGAAGGAGTATTTTGAAGATAGTTTATTTCTCCAATTTTTTCTGAAATATTGGAGATAAGTTCAATTATTTTTGATGTAATCTCAAACGGCGGTGTGTACATTCACATTCCTCCTTGCTTCTTCAATAGAGCCTTTTATTAAAATTGGACAAATATCTTTTATTTGGGTTTTAAGATGCTCATTGATAGATTTTCTTGTATTGTACGCGTTGTATATATCAACTATTGATTTTTGAATTTTTAAATCTGGAACAGGTATTTCTATTTCATAAAAACGATCCATATCTAAATTTGTTCTAATACTTGCATCACTCATAAACCAGCCGAGACGATCAATTTCTTTACGAGAAAACCACATCATTACATATTCTGAAAGGATAGAATTATCTTTTGTCTGTAGAACTGTATAAGCTGGAGAAATAATTATAGGCTCTTCTTTACCATATAAAGCTATTCTAATGCATTCATCTCTACCTGTTTGCATTCCGGAAAATGCAAATTGTCCTTTTTTTACTATTTTATACTTTGATAAATTAACCTCATTCATGTCTGCAACTGTTGGCATAAACTGTTTTTGTATGTTGATACCCTGAACATCTGCTATTACATTTTCTGTATTACGGCAATCAACTTCATCAAGGATATTTCCAACACTAATCTTTGGAGATTTATGCTTATATTCATTAATAAGCCCTTCATAAGTAAGTTTTAAATCGTCTAATCCACGTTCGTAACTTTTTTGATTTTCCAACATTGCATTATAAACATCAACATATTTTTGTTGTATTGAAAGTGATGGAAGATCTACTTCCATATCACATAGTGTTTCCCAAGAAAATACTTCTGTTGAACTTCCCCAAGATTGAAAACAAGCCTCTCTATCCCATTCATCACGTTTAAAATGCAAAAATAAATAGTCAGCTAAAACAGTATTTTCCTTTTCTGGCATAACTCTAAAAGCAATATTATTCCAACTAATAATAAAAGTAGAATCAGTGTTATTGTAGCCAAAACCTATTCTTTTCCCATGTGTTCTAGGATTATATATGAATTCATTAGGACCAACAACCAAAAAACGAGATAAATCTGTGCTTGCAACATCAGCCTTTGTCGGTATGATTTCTTTTGTAATCGTCATACCTTTAACATCATCTGGTCCATATTTTAATTCTGAATTAGTTTTTAAAACTAATTCTATAAGTTCTCCAAGTTTATATCTAGTCAATGCCATACCCAATCCCCTTAAATGCATTTTCTAGCATAGTTTGAGATTCTTTCTCTTGTTTTATAATATCTTTCATTTCTGATTGAATGCGCGACATTTCTTTTTCATAGTCAATTTCTAAATCATGGTCAATAAATTCAATATATTTGCTTGGGGTTAAAGCCCAACCTTTTTGCTCAATTTCATCAATTTTTACACTGCGATATAGTTCAGGAACTTCATAATTTGCACCATTAGTTCCATCACTTTGCCAAGTATGATAAATTTCAGAAGCTCTTTCAATTTGTTCTGTTACCAATTGAACTTTCTTTTTATTTTCGTTTTTAACCGGATTTTCTCTCCATTGGCGTAAATCCATAAATAATATTTCATTTTGTCTATTTCTAAGAGTTCTTCCGTGATAATTTCCACCTGCTTTGTTTTGGTTTAAAATCCATAGAGTAACACTAATATCTGTTGTGATAAATAGTTCTCTAGGAAGAACAACAATCGCTTCAACTTTATCTTTTTGAATTAATTTTTTACGAATTTCTAATGTATCACTATCATTCAAAGCACCATTTGCAAGCAAGAACCCTGCAACACCATCAGTAGGTTTCAAGTGTGAAAGCATATGCAAAATCCAAGCATAGTTAGCGTTGCTTTCAGGTGGAGTTGTATAATCTGCCCAACGAGCATCATTTTTTAAATTGTCATCATACCAACCTTTGAGATTAAACGGAGGATTTGCCATAATATAGTTAAAGTGCAAACCTTTATGAAGATCGTGAGTAAATGAAGAATCATTTGTTTCACCAAGATTATGACTCAATCCACGAAGTGCCAAGTTCATTTTTGCCAAGCGATATGTTGCTGCATCTTTTTCTTGACCATATATATTTATTCTGTTTATATCGCCTTGCTTTGACTTAACTAATTCAGCACTTTGGATAAACATACCACCTGAACCACAAGCTGGGTCATAAAGTGTACCTTCGTATGGTTCAATCATAGATGCCATAAGTTGTACAACGTCGTGAGGGGTATAAAATTCACCTTCTTCTTTTGTTGCATTAACTGCAAATTCTTTAAGGAAGTATTCATAAACTCTACCTATAAGGTCTTTTTCTTCTCCAAAGGCTTTATGACTGATTTTATTAACTTCATCAACAAGTTTTTTAATATCATTTGCACCAAGATTACGAGTTGTAAAAGTACCTTCCACAAAACAACCTTTTAACTGTCTCGAGCTGGTTGCAATGCTATGTAAAGCTGTATCAAGCGCAACATTAAGCCCTGGTGCTGGAGTATTGATAATTGTTGACCAACGTGCTTCAATAGGAAGATTGTATGTTCCTCCTGATAATGTTGTATCGTCGAAAAACGCTGCTCTTATGTTTTCATCATCAGGGTCCAAGCCTTGTTCTATTAATGTATTGCGAAGTTTTTCAACACCATCTTCATATTTTTCGCCAATAAAACGTAAAAATACTAGTGTTAGCATCATATCTCTTTTTTCAAAGAAAGAGCCTGAATTACGTGCCGCACGTAAAATATCACGACAATTGAATAAAATATTATCAATATTCAATGTACCATTAGAAGTCTTTTTCGCCATACATCCTCACTTTTTCCTAGAATTATCATACCATGAACATGCCCAATAGATTGTTTTGTAAAGAGTTGAGTGTAATTTGATTATCGCATACAGGTGTGTCAATAATGGACGGAAAAGAATAAAAAACAAGATATTCAACAAATATCAAATTTGTCAAATATCTTGTTATAAAATAAAACACTCTTTTTAGAGTGTTTTATTTACCTAGTTTTTTAAGAGTTTGTTTTAACTTTTTAAGACTTTTTTCTACTTTTTGAGTTTCTTTATCGAATTTACTTGTATCTGCGTTTATTTTAATATCATTGTCACAATGATTGCAGTATAATGTGGGATTTGTTCTTAATTTTTTGACTGTAGTTCTTAAATTATTATTACAATTTGGACAAGGAATATCTATTTCAATTTCTTCAAACATTTAATTTCTCCTTATTCTTTTGTATAATTTTTTATACCATATGCGTATACAAAAACAGTTGAATCATCACCACCACCAGGTCCACCTTTGGTATTAAGATTTTCAATAAGAGCTTGTTCTACTTCTCTAGCAGAAGTATCACTGTAACATTTTCTATAAATCCAAGGACCATTTTCTTTGCTTACATTATGTTCTACAAATAATCTTTGACTCGGATTATTTGCAATTCCAACATACCAAGAAGTATAATTACTTCCACTGGTGTTTTTAATAATAAAATTTCTAATTTCATCGTATGCACCTTGCTTTGTTAAACAATTTGTTGCCATTTGATTTCTCCTCAGTTGTTTTGTGTATCCCTGTCACTTGTTCTTGCGTTGTTTGTTTATTTCCTCACCTCCTCTTGATTTTTATTAGTTTTTTCTTTATACTAATGTAACAAGAATTTTGTGACATGTATAATGTAACACTTTTTTTGTTACATGTCAAGAGGTATTATTATGGAAAATTCTAAAAGTGCTATAGGACTTAGAATAAAAGAACTTCGAGAGTCGATTGGTCTTACACAAACGGAATTGGCTCAAAAATCAAAATTAGCAAGAACGGTAATTCCCATGATTGAAAACGGACAACGTTATCCATCAGAAAAAACTCTTTCTAAAATTATTGAAGCAATGGGTGTGTCTATGGAAGATGTCTATACAGATGAAGTAAGAGAACAAGCAATTAAAAATTTACAAGAATGTTCAAATAATTTCACTCAAAACGCAACAACAGATGAAATAATTAAAGTTTATAGGAAAATGATAAAGAATGACAACTAATCCTTATTTTCTTCCTAATGTAGATGTAGCTAATTATGCAATCAAGTTACTCTCTGAAACTGTTGGAACTGAAGTAATTCCAATTGATGTATTTGAAATATTGGAATACATTGAGGAGTTAGGTGTTACTTGTTCATTTTCTGAAAGTAAATTCAAGGATACTTCAGAATATGCAATTACAGAACTCTCAAACGATGGACAAAGACAAATTTTTATCAATTCAAAATTTTATGGTAATTCTTTTCAAGATATCAATGATACTACAAAAAGAAGACATTGCCGTTTTACACTTGCACATGAATTAGGGCATTGTTTTATTCCTACGCATGCTGATTATTTAACACAACAAACAATGTTAAATGAAAACAACCTGCACTCAAAAAAATATTCTTTTACCAAAGAGTACGAGGCAAATACTTTTGCTTCTGAATTATTGATTCCATCAGGTACAATTGGAAAAATCGAACAATATGGTTCCAATTTTAAACAAATTACTGAAAATATATCCCAAAAATATGATACATCTTTTACTGCAACCGCTTTAAAGGTGGTAACGCTTTTAAAAGATATCAACTGTATATGTATCCAATTTGATGCTGATACTAAACAAATAATGCAATACAAATATTCGGATTCTTTCAGGGATTACAAAAGAGGGTTGTATTTTGATCGAAATTCGCAAATTTATAGTGGTTCTTGTAAAAGAACAAGGACAATCAGAAAAGAGGAACTAGCCCGAAAAGCCCCAAGTGATTTAAGTTTTTTTAAATTTTTAAGGTTACAGAAAAAGTCCGTTTTGTCCGTTTTCTGTCCTTTTGATCTCCAAAACAATACGGAATTTTAGAATAAAATCGCCCAAAGGCTCATTTCTCTAGGATAACATCCAAGGACAAATAATGGACTTTTTAATTTTAAAAAGTAACATTTAGTACCGGAAAAAAAATTTTTCTGCTAAAAAGTGTTACAAACGGAACCTTTAACGGAACTTTTTAGAGGAACTAAACGGAACTATGATTTATTCCTGTTTTCATGGACGATATTATAAATATGTCTTTCACTAACGTTGCATTCTTTTGCCAAATGGACTCTTGATAATTTTGTTCCATTGTAATTTTCTAGAATGTATCTATCCTTATATTTAGAAAGGGCTAGCTTGGGAATTGTTATAGTAGAACCCTGATAAGCCAACATTATTTTTTTAGTAGCTTCCAAACCAATAATTGAACAAAGAACTTCCATTTCTTCATTTGGCAAATTATTTTCTGTTATGTATTTCGCCCATTGAGGTTCTTTTTGACTCATAAAAGCTCCTTTTAATTAGATTATACAACAAACGGAACTTAAAAAGGTTCCGTATAGTTCCTCATAAAAATTTGCATAAAATATAACAAACGAAATGAAAAGTCTACTGACAAAATACATGCAAAAAGAACTGTCAAATGTCAGTGGAAAAATAATGATAAGTTATGTTTCCATATAAAAATAATTAACTCGCTTTGTTTGGACTTCCGAGCTAATTTCACACAAGGAGACATAGATGAAAAAACAATGGATTACAACAAAAGAACTTGCAAAAATTAAAAACATTTCAGAACGTGCGGTTCGGAAATCAATCGCAACTAGAAAGTATGTTACAAGAAAATGCGGAAAAAGTTATGAAATTTTAGTAACATCTTTGGAAGAAAATGTTATTGAAAAAATAACAGAAGTAGAAGAAAAAATCGTTCCTTTTGATACAACTTACAAAAATGTGCCAGAAGAACAAAAGAAACTTGCACTTGCAAAATTTGATTTAATTAAAAGATGGGAAGAATATAAGGTAAATAAAAAATCAAAGACAAAGGCTGGAAAAGATTTTCTAGAGTTATACAATCGGGAATTGCTACATAAAGAATTGCACGATAAGATCGGCAATGTTGCGATTGGTACAATTTATCAATGGCAAAAGCAACTTAAAAATTATGATAACGACTGGCATTGTTTGATAAAAAATTATTCTTTTGGAAAGAAAAGCCAAAAGACAGCACTTAAAAAACATGAAGAAGAAATTTTCTTAAAAATTTTATTACACCCGAATAAAATTAATATCGGAAAAGCAATTAAGCTAACTAAAAACTTTTTAGCTCAAAGAGGTCAAACAGAATTTTGTTGCGATTTAACTTTCCGTAGATTTGCAGAAAATTATAAAAGAAATAATTATGACACTTGGGTATTTGCAAGAGAAGGTTCTAAAGCACTAAAGGATAAAGTTGTTCCATATATTTCAAGAGATATTTCTGTTTTAGAAGTTGGAGATGTATTAATTGGTGATGGTCATAAATTGGCATTTCAAATTGTTAATCCATACACCGGTCATCCTGCCCGAGCAACAATGGTTGCTTATCAAGATTGGAAATCAACTGCGTTAGTTGGCTTTGAAATTATGCTTGAAGAAAATACTCAATGCATTGCTTCAGCTTTAAGAAATGCAATTATCAATCTTGGAAAAATCCCCAAATATTGTTATCAAGATAATGGCAAAGCTTTCCGAGCTAAATATTTTATTGAAAATGGTTTATCAGGATTGTTTGCAAATCTTGGAATACAGCCAATTTTTGCCAAGCCATACAATGCTAAAGCGAAGCCCATTGAAAGATTTTTTAGAGAATTTCAAGATAGCTTTGAAGTTTTGCTGCCAACTTTTGTCGGCTCATCTATTGAAAATAAATCTGCTTACCTAAAAAGAAATGAAAAATTCCATAAAAGCATTCATTCTGATGCAATTTATACAATTGAACAAGTCTTTGCTTGTATTAATAATTGGCTTGAATTTCACTATTCTCAACCTTGCCCAAATGTTTGTGGAAAAACAATCGGAGAAGTTCTAAATGAAGGGAAAGGTAGTGGTGTTAATGTATCGACATTAGACGATATGATGATGTCGAGAGAAATAAAAACTATTTATAGAAATGGTATTAAGTTCTTAAACGCAGATTATTATGATGATGCTTTATATGGCTTTAGAGAAGCTGTGGTTATCAAATATAGTTTATTTGATTTGAGTCAAATAAAAGTATTTACTAAATCAGGCGAGTTTTTATGTAATGCTAAACGATTTGAAAAAATTAATCCATTAGCAAATTATATTGGCTCACCTAAAGATATGGAAGATTTAAAACAGCGCACAAAAATGCAAAAGAAATTAGAACAGGCAACAGAACGCAAATATATTCAACATCTAAAAAGAGAAAAAGCTTACTATCCATTAGAAACATTGGATTTAGAAGATAAGCAAGAACTAAATGAAATGAAGAAAATTTGCCTACAAGAAAAAAGTGAAGAAATAGCTCCAATTAAGAAAAATCCAAATATTTTTGCTTCTCGTTATGAAAGATATGAATATCTAATCAAAAAACAAAACTTAACCAAAGAAGAAGCTGCTTGGATTGATGATTACAAAAATTCTGATGAATTTCAACAAATATATGAACAAAGTGAGGTATGTAATCTATGAAAAATTTATTTGTAAGAACAAAAAATGTAAAAGGATTTATTAATTTAATGAATAACCTTTTGAAAATTCATTCTGATACACCCAAAATGGGTTTAATTTATGGAGATCCCGGTTTAGGTAAAACTCATACTGCTGTTTGGTGGACTACAAAAAATGACGAGATATATGTTAGAGCTCAAAATAAAATGACTAGTAAATGGTTATTAGAAAAAATTATATCAGAATTAGGTGAAATCCCTAAAAGAAAAATGTCTGAAATGTTTGAACAATGTATTAATCATTTACGCTTAAATCCACATATCATCGTTGTTGATGAAGTTGATTATCTTGTAAATAGTAGTCGAGCCATTGAAACATTAAGAGATATTCACGATATGGCTTCAGTTCCGGTTGTTCTTATAGGTATGCAGCAAGCTAAAAAACGATTGTGTACGTATAAACATTTATACGATAGGATTTCAGAAAAGTTAGAATTTCAAACTTTTAATCAAGAGGATGTCAGCATAATTGTTGATGAACTTGCTGATGTAAAAATGACAGATAAAGTTAAAGAAATAATTTTTGAGAAAATAAATAGATTTCGACAATTAAGCAAAGCCATCACAACATTAGAAAATTTGGCACAAACAAATGGGTTATTAAAAATCGAAGAAAAACACGTGAAAGGAGTGAATTTTGATGAATAGAAAACTAATATTAAAATTTGCACAACGCCTTGAAAAATTTAAATTAGAAGAAATGATATCTCTTTCAGAATTAGAAGAAAGTGAAGTTATAAGCGCATTAAAAAATTTAGTCGATGAAAAACTTTTAAAATTGAATAAAGATGTTTATTTTTATATCTATCCTAAAAAAGTTCAAAAGATGTCAAGAAAAGATGCTTACGCACAAGAATATGATACGGATTTTGAAACAATGGAAGGCTATGACCAATATTTGTCCTTATTTGGCAAAGCTAGAAAACTAACTGATAAACGTATGCATATTTTAAAGCTGACTAATGGTCTTTATGGTAAAGAACAAAGCGAAACCCTAAAACTTTACAACAAGCAAAATCCAAATGATCAAGTTGCTTATTCAACATTAATCGAAATGAAAATTAGATTTAAAAACTATGGCTTAAAAGGAATTTTAGCAGAACCTCCAGCTTCAGTTAAACAAAAAGTATTTCCAACTGAAATTTATGAATGTTTTAAAAAATATTTCTTAAATAATCAAAAATTAAGTGCTGATGAAGCCTTGTTGCAAGCTCAAAACGAGTTAATTTGCTTGCATAAAATAGAATATCCTATAGTTTATAGTGCAAAATCTTTTGTTACTAAACTAGAAAAAGAATTTTCAAAATCAACTATTAAAAATTTAAGAGAGAATGCACTTTTCAATAGTGAAGAGGATTATTCTGCAAAAGAAATAGTAAAATGCGATATTTTATTTTCGGAAGCTGCAGCTAAATATTTTGAAAAAATAAAAGAAAGTGGCAATGAAAAAAGATATATTCCTGAAAAAACAGCTTATGATAATCATATAAGTTCATTTTTTGATAATTTCAAGGTAGATGACATAACAGAAAAAAATATTAATGATTTCAAACAAAAAATGTTCAATGAAGGATATAGTGTAGCTTCTATAACGACTTATGCTGCATTAGTAAAAATGATTATCAATAATGTTTCAGAGAAAAAAGCTCCAAATTTTAAGAAAAGAGGTTTGCAATATTTCAATGTTATGACTATTTTAAACAGCCAACAAATTAAAGAATTTTTAAAACTAGCAAAGAAACAAGGCGAATGGGGATACACAGTTGCAAAAATTGCACTTACATCAGGAGCAAATGTTCCTGAAATATTGGGGTTAACTTGGGAAAATGTTAATTTAACAAATAGAGCCATAAACATTAAGCAGTTTTTGCATTTTGATAAAATCATCAAGCATACATCTAATTCAGCATTTAGGGCTGTAAACATTGATGAAGATATTACCAAGAATTTAGTAAAACTATTCCAAAATAAATTACCAACTAAAGATAGTCTTGTTTTTGAAATTGAAACAAAAAGATATTTACAACAACATTTTGAAGAAAGTGTTTTAGAACCAATCAAAAATGAAATGGGTTTATCGCAGTTTATATCGAGTGACTTGGTTCATAATTATGTGAATTTATTAATTCAACAAAATGTACCCATAACTTATATCCGAAAGAATTGTGGTTTTAGTTCAATGAATAAATTTTTAGAAGTTTATCACACACTTTATAAGGAAAATGAAAAAGAGGTTTATAACCCTTTAGAAAAATTAGTCAATTGTCATTAGTTTATCTCGGCTTAAAATCAATTTTAAGCCGTTTTCTTTTTGAAAATGAGGTTTGATATTCAACTATACCAAAAAATTAAAATTAAAAGGAGTTAAAAGGTTTTTAAATGGGGTTTAATATTGTTTTAAATCACGCATCTATACTTTCAGGGTAGTTTATAAAAAATGCATTAACTTGGTCGGCATCTCTGCGCAAATTTTTAACAATAGGAGCAAGGTTATAAAGTTCTTCATATTCCTTTTGTGATGAGCAAAAATAGTCAATTACAACTGCTGTATTGTAGATATTTTCAACACATTGTTCTAACTTCTTAAAATCTTTTCTTTTGATAACAAATCTTTCTTCCATACACAACATCCTTTTAGATTGTGACATTCATCGGTTAAAAGTTATTGAAAGTCAAATTACTATAAAAAACTTCATATTAAGTCTTTCTCGCAACTTTATGCTATTCTAGTATAGAGGAAGATTGCATGATTGATTTAGGACAAGTTTTCACCAAAAATGATGTAGCGAAATATATGGTTTCACTGTTTAATGCTAGTAATGATGCAGAAATATTGGAACCTTGTTTTGGAACAGGGAACTTTATAAATCAACTATTGGCATTTGGTTTTAAAAATGTAGATGGGTATGAAATTGATAAAAAATTATTTAAAGATGTAGAACAAAAATTTAAATCATTTAATTTTTATAATCAAGATTTTTTGACTGCTGATATTTCCAAAAAATATGATGGTATTATTATGAACCCCCCATACGTTAGACATGAAAAAATTGATGAGCTTAAAGATTTTGGAATATCTAAAAAAATTTTAAAAGAAAACAACATATTTGAAAGTCTGCCATTAAATGCAAATCTTTATATGTATTTTATCGTAAAAGCTATTCATCTGCTAAAGAAAAATGGAGAATTAATTGTAATATTTCCTGGCAGCTGGACAAAAACAAAAAATGGTACAGAATTTAAAAAAATTCTAAACAAATATTGTAGTTTAATAAATGAAATTAATATTTTTGGAGATATATTTGAAAATTCTCCATTAGTTGATGTTATTGTTTTGCATCTAAAAAAAGGGAAAGTACCTATTTTAACAAATATTCAAAAAATTGAAGTTAAAAATGGAACTTTGAAATTTATCAATAAAAATTCAGAAAATTGCAATTTAAAATTTGCAATTCCATTTAATAAAATTGCAAAAATCAGAAGGGGATTGACTACTGGATGTAATGAAATTTTTATTAATCCTAAATTTCAAAAACCAGAATCCATGGTTCATTTATGTCCAATAATATCTTCTCCAAAAAATATAAATGGTTATCGAACGCAAAATGTATTATTGGATAAAGTTTTTATACCAAATAATAAGTATAAGTTTACTGATGAAATAAAAAACTTCATTAAAAAAAATGAAAAGTATATTATGTCATCCCAAGCCCCTAAAACGTTATACGAAAAAATCAAAAAACAAAAAGAATGGTTCAATATAAAAAATATTGATAGTTCAGGAATTTTATTTAGTTACTTTATTCGAAACGACATGAAGTTTATATATAATTCTGATGGTTATTTGGCAAGAGATAATTTTTATATTATAAAACCGGAACTTGATTACGAATTAACTTTTGCCCTATTAAATAATTATTATATTTATTATCAGCTTGAAAAAATTGGTAAAAAATATGGTGCAGGCTTGCTAAAAATTCAGAGATACGACTTTGATAATTTAAAATTTCCAGATTTTAATACCTTTTCGGATAAAGATATTGCTTTATTAAAGCGAGAGGCAAAATTATTGTCTTTGGAAAATTCTACGTCAGCAGTAGATAATATTACTAAGATTATTTCAAAATACTCCAATGTTAATCATGTAAAGATTAAACAGTTGTATGAAGAAGCAAAGCATTTAAGATTGGAGTGTGCATAGTGAAAGATATCAAAGTTGTTAGTTTGTTTTCCGGTGGCGGAGGTTTAGATTTAGGTTTTGTAGAAGAAGGATATAATATAGCTTGGGCGAATGATAATAATTATGATGCTGTTGAAACATATAAAGTAAACATAGGAAATCACATTGTTTTTGCAGATATTAATGATTTGAATATAGAAGACATTCCTAAAGCTGACATTATTATAGGCGGTCCACCTTGTCAATCTTTTTCGCTTGCTGGGAAAAGACAAACCGAAGATAAAAGAGGTCAGTTAGTTTGGAAATATATTGATATAATAAAACACGTTCAACCCCAAGCCTTTGTATTTGAAAATGTAACCGGCTTATTGTCTGCAAAAAATTCAAAAGGAAAATTAATTATAGATTTATTAAAAGACGCTTTTTTAACGATTGGCTACAATGTTGAAATGCAAGTTTTAAATGCGGCAGATTATGGCATTCCGCAAAGAAGAAAAAGAGTTATTATAGTTGGGTTAAGAACAGGTAAACAATTTAAATTTCCTACTCCAACGCATAGTTCAAATGATTTATCATTAAAAAAATATATAAGTGTGCAAGAAGCATTGAGTGATTTACCAGCTGCCATAGATAATGAAAATTTGGAAATTAAATATATAAAAAAACCCATGAATGATTATCAAAGATTAATGCGTAATACAAATAGTACGACCGAACATTTTATTCCTACAATGAGTGAACTAGATAAATATATAATTTCTTATGTTAAGCCAGGTGGAAATTATATGGATATTCCAAAAGATGTAAAATCCGAAAGAATTCGTCGTTTACAAAAAGAAGGTGGACATACTACTTGCTACGGACGTTTAGATCCCAATATGCCATCATATACAATAAATACCTATTTTAATCGCCCCAATGTTGGATGCAATATTCATTATAAAGAGAATCGTCTTATTACTGTTAGAGAAGCTTTAAGACTTCAGTCTTTTCCTGATTCATACAAAATTGTGTCTAGAAGCAAGCAAGGACGAAATTTAATTGTAGGGAATGCAGTGCCTCCACTTCTTGCAAAAGTTATTGCAAAAGAATTAAAAAAATATATCGATTAAGGTGGAGCTAGTTTATGTGGATTTCTTATTCTGACTCTGAAGTTAATAAATTTCATCCAATATGCCAAAAAGCATTAGAAAATGCTCTTGCAAGAATTGGTAAAAAAGATGAATACGCTGTATTGCACCATCAATACACTGGTACCCTAGAAATGGACTTTGTTATACAAAATAAAGCTACGGGCAAATATCTTTGCGTTATAGAGGTAAAAAGAACTCCAAATGATGTTCAAAGTGCAAGATATCAATTTCAAGCAATGTCTTATGTTCAAATGAATTTAGGGGTTAATGAGCAACCATTCTACATTCTGACTAATTTAGAAACTGCTTATGCATTCAGATATGATTCTTTAAGACCAAAATCTTTTCAACAAATGATAAGTCCAGGTTTATCTAAAATAGGAAAATTTAATGAACTTTCAGAAAATGACTTTGTTGAGAAATTAACTGACTATTTTAAAGTAACACTTTTTAATTTTATAGAAAATAAATATGATTACTTAGTAACATTAGATCAATTTGCACAGATTATAGAAAATATTAAAAACATTCCAAAAAAATGGAAAACAAATTTAGCATACTTACTATATGAATATATAAGAGGATCCTTTGCTTTTATACATAGAACCGATTTACATGATATACGCTTATTTAACAAGAATATCTCAAAAATTTGCGAAGAAGCCTCTAAAATAAATTTTAAAGAAATCTTTAATTATTCTAATGAAACATTTGACAATAATATTGATATTGAAAATTCTGTTGTTACTAATTTATATAATTTTGGCAAACAAAATGTATCAGGTGACTCCGTTGCTACGTTATTACACCAAATTGTATCAAATGGTTATGAACATGAAGGAGAAGTTCCTACTGATTTAGAGTTAGCTCGTTTTGTTTCTGTGTTAGCTAAATATATTTCTGGAGAGCTCAATAGTAATAAATATTTATGCGATCCAGCTGCTGGAAGTGGGAACCTATTGAGTTCTGCGATAGAGATATTTAATTTACGTGCTAATCAAATTATTGCAAATGATGTTAATTCAAAATTATTAGAATTACTTTCATTGAGACTTGGACTTAATTATGCAAATACTATTTCTAAATCTAATTCTCCATTAGTTACAAATTTTAATATAGCCGACCTAGAAAAAGAATATTTTGAAAATACAAGTGTTGTGGTATTAAATCCTCCTTTTGTAGCAGGAATTAATTGTTTTGAAAGAAAGCAAAAATTATTAAATAAAATAAGAACATTAAAAGATAATTATATTTTAACCGATAAAGGTCAAATGCCATTGGAAGCTGTATTTTTAGAATTGTTATTATCTTTATTACCCAATGGTTCTATTGTGTCTTGTGTATTTCCCAAAACTCATCTTGTTTCAAGAGGTCTTGAAGGGCAAATAATTAGAACTTTGTTATTAAAAGATTTTGGACTAAGGCTTGTTTTTAATTACCCTGGAGAAGAAATTTTTGATGAAGTTACTAAGGATACTTGTATAATTGTTGGAAAAGTTAGGCAACCAGTTGAATATATTGAAGTTATTGCAAGCTATGATAAGATCCCTGATATAGATCTTGATAATTTTTCAAGAACAATAACACAAGATTTTCCAAACAATTTTGCAGAATTAATTCCTGGAATAGTTGCTAAGAAAGTCTCACATTCTTCATTATACGATTTAATAGAAGAAGGATGGAGAGATACAAATAGTGAAATGGCAGAAGCAATTAAATTTGTAAATACCAATTTTAAAAATTCTGATAAATTTGAAGAAATGACAAAATATAAAGATTGCTTAAAAAGAGGTACTGCTGGTAATAATGGAGGTTCTGATTTATTATTTTTTGATTCTAATCCCAACCTATATAATAGGTTCAAAGATAAAAAACTTATATTAAAAAAAGGGATACGAAATGCAAAAATAGATAATTTTGAATTAACAGAGGGAGATACCTTATTTTTAGATATTACTGAAAATCAAGATAATATTATTAATGAGATAATTTCAGAGTATATAAAATTGCCACAACAGGAAGGAAAACAACAAAAAAAAGCTAAAACCTTTAATGATTTAAAAGCAATATTACAAAGGGAACAACGAAATAAATTCTCAGGTAATATTTTATTAATTCCTAGGGGAATTAGAACGACTGGAAAAGTTTATGTTTCAACAGAAGATATTTTTGTTTCTACAAATTTTGTTGCTTGCTCATTGCAAAATTATGAAGATTTAATAATTCTTGCTTCCTGGATATCTACAATATTTTATCAACTTATTTGTGAGGTTTCATCAAAAGATCAAGAAGGTATGCGAAAGATGGAAGTTGCAGATATTTGCAAAACATACGTTCCTCGTATTGACTTAATTCCACAGGCTTTTGCTTCAAACATTATTTCTATGAAGAACTATATAACTTTTTTAGACTTAAAAAATCCTCAAATTAGAAATATTGATAAAATTTGGGCAAATTTATTATTTGGTGATGATGCACAAGAAAAACTTGAACAAGCACAAACTTTATTAAGTTTTTTAACAAATAAAAGAACTCCATAATTAAAACAGGAAGAAAAGCTATGAGTTATATAAAAACTTTATACATAAAAGGTTTTAAAAAATTTGATGAAATTACTGTTCAGTTTAATGAACACATGAATATTTTGGTGGGCGAAAACGAGGCGGGTAAAAGTACCATTTTAGAAGCAATTAAAATAGTCCTTAACCAAATGTATAAAAATACCGATAAATCTATTTTAAAAGATTTATTTAATAAAACCCAAGTGGAAATTTTTAATGCTTGCCCTTCCATAGAAACATTACCTAAAATTGAAATTGAACTAGATTTAGAATTAGAACGAACAGAAAAAAATACTGAGTATTTTTTTGGAGAAAATAGTAGAAATACGGAAGCAAGTTTTGGAATAAGATTTGAATGTTCGTTTAATGAAGAAATTGGCGCCAATTTAGTTGATGTCATAAATAGCGGTGAAATTCCTTATGAATATTACAATTTATCTTGGGCAACTTATGCAAAACAGCAATATTATTTAATAAAAAGACCATTAAATTTTATTTCTATTGATACTTCAGAAAATGATACCAATAGTTCGTTTAATTATTTCAATAAAGCATTGTTTTATAGTAGGTATAGCGAAGAAGAACGAATTGCATCTAAAAATAAATTTAGAAATAAACTAAATGAAATGTTTGCTTCAATTGATCTTGCCGATATTGACGAACATAGAAAATTTGGTATAAATGATAAAAAAGTTATTCTAGAATCCGTTTTATCAGTATATGAAGATTCAATAGCATTAGAGAATAAAGGTAGTGGAATGAGCAGTTTAATCAAAACTAAAATTGCACTTGATAAACCTAACAACAATTTAGATGTAGTTCTTATAGAAGAACCAGAAAATCACTTGTGTCATACTACTTTACTGAAAATGTTATCAGAAATAGAAAAATGGCAATCTGATTCGCAAATTATTATCACAACACATAATAATCTTATTACCAGCAGATTAAATTTAAAAAATGTTATTTGGATAACCAATAATGAAGCGAAGTCTTTAAAAGATATTTCAAAGGATGATGCAGATTTCTTTATGAAAGCCGATAATAATAACTTTTTACAAATACTATTATCTAAAAAAGTTATTTTAGTTGAAGGGGCAACAGAGTTTTTATTGCTGCCGAGAATTTATCAACAAATTACAGGAAGAACAATAGAAAATGATGAAATCAACATAATATCTTGCAATGGAATATCTTACTTCAGATATTTAAATGTTGTTAATGATGCAAATAAAAAAATGGTGGTATTAACCGATAATGACAACAAGGATATAAAGATTGAAGAATCAACAAATTATAATAATGAGCACATAAATCAACATATATTTTTAGATAGTAATAAAGATAATTGGACTTGGGAAAAATGTTTTTATGTATTAAATAAAGAAACTTTGGAAGGTTTAATTGAAATTAACCAAAATGCTAATTATTTATTCCATGAAAAGGATTACGGAAAAGTTTTAGGGAAAATGCTCAATAATAAAGTTGATACAGCCTATATAATGTTAAATTCAGGAATTGATTTTGTAATTCCACAATACATACAGGATGCGATCAAATGGCTAAACGAGTAATATTGGCTGTCGCAGGAGCAGGAAAGACATATCATATATGCCATAATATAAAAAAAGATAAGAAGAATCTTATACTTGCATACACTCATGAAAATATTAAAAATATAAGAAAAGAACTTATTAATGCATTTGGATGCATTCCGGAGTTAACAACGGTTATAACCTTTGATGCGTTCGTATATCGATATTTAATTTTGCCATATGAACCGAGTATACTGAGGTTCTTTCAAAAAAATAACTTTAAAACAAAAGGTATCACTGTAAAAGAACCTGAATCTCAAACAATTGATAATAGGCCTAATCCTAAATATAAAAGAAAGAGTGAAATAGGACATTACATTACCCCAAATGGATTATATTATTGTGCCAATTTATCAGAACTTGTTATGTATATAAAAAATGGTAGAAATAGTTTAATAAAAAGAATTGCAAATAATTTAAATAAATTTTACGACGAAATTCTAATAGATGAATTTCAAGATTTTAGAGAACATGATTTTGATTTAATTACTGCTTTAGCAAAAGAAATTGATAATATAACATTGGTTGGAGACTACAATCAACATTCCGTATCAGCAAGAAATAATTCAGGAAAACCATTTAAAAAAGGAGGAAAAGATGTCTCATATGAAGATTTTAAACATACAATATCAAATTTAGGGTTTGAAGTTGATGAGACAACTTTGCAAGCATCTAGGCGGTGTCCAGAAAATATATGTAAGTTTGCGCAAGAAAAATTAAATATTGTTTTTTCTCATAATAATGATAATAAAGGGGATGTTATTTTCTTAGGTAAAAATATTGAGACCATTCTCGAAGATAGTAACGTTATGAAACTTGTATATAAAAATGCAAGTAAATATAAGTTTCGCGCTATGAATTGGTCATATTCAAAAGGTGATACTTTTGATAATACTTGCGTTATTTTGATAGATAAATTTGAAAAAATATTTAATAATGATTTTTCTTGTTGTGGAATATCACAAATAACAATAAACCAATTATATGTGGCATTAACTAGAACAAAAGGAAACCTTTATATAATTAAAAATAGTGATTTTAAGAAAATAAGTGATAATTATTTAAACTAATTTTCTGTGTATTTATGTTATTTTTTCTGTAACTTATTGTTAATTTATAGTTCTATTACGAACTCTTTAATGAAAGGTAATGATAGGTTTAATTATCAAAAATACGATGACCCCAAAGATTGGTTTCCAAATTTTTATGGCAACAATGAAGCTTATCTTAACGAGTGAGCTTTCAAAATAGGTTCTTGCGTGATAACATTTCTAGAACTTGTTGATACAAGTGAATATGCTTTATATTTCTAATTTTTATTAGAGGTAACTTCACATAATTTTACTAATTAAATAGATTTTAATAATTAAACATTTTTCTGAAAGTTCTGTTACTTTTTCTGAAACCTATTGTTAATTTATAGGTATGAGTGATAATTTTGCAATTGACATATTTAATGAAATCATTAGTTTTTAATCTTGTTCTATATGTTTTTCTACAAATAAAAATCTCTATACACGGCGTCAATGTCTTCTTGTTCGATGCCAATGTAGCGGAGGGTGATTTGGGGTGAAGAGTGGTTAAAAATCTTTTGCAGCAGCACGACGTCGTCGTATTTTTGGTAGCAATGGTATCCAAATGTTTTTCTCAATGTATGTGTACCAATCCGTCTTGTTATCCCCACAGCCCTTGCTGCTTTGTTTAAAAACTTATACGCCCGACTCCTTTCCATTCGTCTTCCCTTCTGAGTATAAAACAATGGTTGTTCCTCCGGCATTCCTTTAGTAAATTCTTCAATCTCCTTCTTCAACCTATCATTAATCGGAAATATTTTTCGCTTTCCCGTTTTCAGTTCTCTAATTTCAATATACTCTTTACCCCTAACATCCCCGACATTAAGTGCAAGGATATCAGAAATTCTTAGTCCGCTATTTATCCCAAAGCTGAAAAGTAGAGCGTTCCTCGGCTTTTTTGCTAAGAATTCTTTCATTTTTCTAATATCGTCAAGACTTTTTATTGGGTCAACAGCATTCATTTACAAACCTTTCGAGCAACATACATCACTCAAAAGCAAGTGAAAGTAAAGAGGAAAGGGTAAACGAACAAAAATACCTTTAAAAGATATTTAAAAGGTGTTTAAATTCTGTTTAAAACACATTTAAAAAGTGTTTAATTACGCGTTTAAGTAATCAATTACTTCGTCGACGTGGCCTTTGACTTTCACTTTGCGCCATTCTTTAATAACATTTAAGTTTTCATCCAAGACAAATGTTGAGCGTTCAATACCCATATATTTTCTGCCATACATAGATTTTTCAACCCAAACATTAAAAGCTTCTGCTAGTTTGTGTTCTGTGTCTGAAAGTAAAATAAAATTAAGACTTTGTTTTTCTTTGAATTTCAAGTGGCTTTTAATGCTAT
>JAZTXF010000081.1:0-2744 GCA_045636305.1 Candidatus Gastranaerophilaceae bacterium
TCCGCTAAATCCAACTCGCTTTTAGATATAAAATTTCTAGCATACAAATTTTTATAACGATTATATGTTTTTTTATCATTTTCCATAATCGCCATAATCTTTTTTTGATTAGCTTTAGCATTAGCAATATTTGCAACTGACTGTTGGAGCTGAGCCTCAAACAAAGAAGTATCTATTTGTGCCAACAACTGACCTTTTTTAACCTGCGAATTATAATCAACATAAATTTCTTTAATCAAACCCGAAACCTGAGAACCAATATTAACAGTGGTAACAGGATTAATTGTCCCAGAAGCCTCTACGACCTGAATAATTGTGTTTTTACCAATCTTTTGTACTTCATATTTTGGAGCATTTTTACCCTTTTTAATCAAGCCAAAAACTAAAATTAACGAAAGAATTATTATGATTGATAACCAATATCTTTTTTTCATTTTTCCCCCATAGCTTTTTCAAGCGTTGCTCTTGCCAAATTATAATCAAAAACAGCCTGAACATAAGATAATTGAGCATTATTATAATTTTGTTTTGCGTCTTGAAGCTGAATAAAATCACCAACTCCAACAGCATATCGACCATCCGCAAGCTCATAATTTTCAAGAGCTTGACGAACTTTAACTTCTAAAAGCGGAATCCTCTTTTCTATTTGTTGCATATTTACATAAGCATTTTGAACCTCAAAATACACATTTTGTTTAGTCAAATTTACATTATCCAATGCGGCATCCAATTGAGCTTTTACTTCATCAATTCTGGTTTTTGTACCCATAATATTAACCGTTGGAAAATCCAAAGTCGCAGAAAAATTCATCCCATTATTAACAAAATAATGAGTATTTCTATGAGAATAACCGACTCTTCCGTTAATAGACGGATAATATTCTCTTTTCACATACTTTAAAGACTCTTGCATTGCAGAATATGTTGCAGCAAATGATAGCAAATCAGGACGCTGTTCATTCGCACGAGAAACAGCATCTTCTAAAGAATACTTGTATGGCTTAAATTCATAAGTTTTAAGCATATCATTTTTTTCAACGAAAGAAGAAAAAACAGGTTCTTCTTCATCATATTGAGACAAGTCATACCTTTCATCAGGGTTATCTGTTAACAAACTAATCGACGAAAATTGCTCTTCATTAAAATTAAATGTTTCTATATTTTTAATTGAATAATCTGGTGCATATGCAACAAACATAGCATTATTTAATTTTATAATTGCGGATTTATAATTATTTTCGGCACGAACCAGTTCTATTTTAGAATCACTCAAATAAACCTCTGCATTAACAAGATCTATTTTGGATTTTGTTCCTTCTTCAAAATAAGCTTTTGTACGCAAATATTGTCTTTCATTCACTTTGACATTTGCATTTTGTATATCCTTTTGCGCCTGAGCTGCTAAAACTCCATAATATGCTGATTTAACATCATAAATAGTTTGAACAATAGCATCATCTATATCATAACGTGCAGCTATTTCATAAAATTTTTGCATATTAACACGAGCATTTGTCTTACCAAAATTATATATCATCTGATTTAAAGATGTATTTGCAGAATAATATTTATCATTATTTGAACTATTTTTAGTTGAATCAAACTGTCCATAATATCCTGTACCGGCGCTTAATGTCGGAAAATAATCAGACTTTGCTTGACCAATTCTGCTTTTTGCAGCCAATGCATAATTTCTTGTCATATTAATTTTTGGACTGTTTTTAAGCGCAAGCTCAATACAATCCTGCAAATCCAACACCGAGTTTTCTGCAATTTCACTTATACAAAAAGCTGGTAAAGCAACTTTTAAAGTTAACACTGCCATAAAAAAACATATGCAAATATTTTTTATAAACGTTTTAATATACAGGCCCCTCCTATTAATTATTATTTTACGCTTTTAAGCATTGCCTTTAATCAAACAAATAGAGGAAATTTTTCACAAAAAAAGAGATAACAATGTTATCTCATTTTTCATTATTTATCTATAATTAAATTCCGTTCATCATACCAAGATAAAGAATCATTGAAGAGGTAAATTGGTCAATATTGCTGAAGGAAACCCCTGCTGTTTTGTTAACATCGTCAGTTCTTACCACTTTGCCTTCTATTGTGAAAGGCAATCCTTTATAATCCATAGTAACTTGGATATTTTCGCCTATTTTTGGGGTTTCATTTGTTTGAACCAACATACCTTGTTTTGAAATATTCAATACATCTTGAACTTTAGCACCTGATTCTGTATTTGAATTTAAAACAACATATTCACTTGATGCTACATCATATCTAAGGTGTTGTCTAAAGTTTCTACCTGAAGCAGAATCTTTATCATCTGTCAAATATTTCAAGTTTCTTTGATCTCTTTCATCAATGTCATCTGTATTTAAACCGGTGCTATCACCACCTGTAGACGGCGCAACAACATCCATTCTGTTAATATTCAAGATTTTATTTGTTTCTGCAACACCAACCTCATCGGCTGTGATGTCACCTTTAACAATAACGTTAATTGAATGAACCAAATCATTATAAGGAAGTACACCAACCGAACCAGGGATAGTTTTTTGATTTAAGTTAGCAATAACCTCTAATGAATCAGCTTTAATACCCAAATTAGTACCGCCACCATTCAATACACTGTCCCCAGCTTCAATTTTTACATGTCCACCAGCGACAATATTACCTTCAGCTGTATCTGATGGAATAATAATATTCTTATTACCGCCAAGACCAACATTATTAGC
>JAZTXF010000082.1:0-36666 GCA_045636305.1 Candidatus Gastranaerophilaceae bacterium
CAACTTAAACTCAGAAATATTGGCGGTATGATTATTATAGACTTTATAGATATGAACTCAAGAACAGATAAACTTGCTATCATGCAAGAATTAGAGCTGGCTTTGGAAGATGACAAAGCAAAACCTCAAGTTGGACAACTATCTGATTTGGGACTTGTTGAGCTTACTCGCCACAGACAAGGTCAAAGCTTATCCGAAGTGTTCACAAAAAAATGTCCTCACTGCCAAGGAACAGGTCAATTTATTGAAGAATTTTCTTTCTCTTCATCCGTTTCAGAAGGAGAATACAGAGCAAAAGCAGCTAAAGTAAAACTTCCAGGAGGACAAAAAACTAATAACAACTTTAGAAACAAAAATGACAAACGTCGTTTCGACAAAAACAACAAACGCCAAAATGATAATCAAGAAAATGACGAAATCAAAAACGCAGTACCAATTATTGAGTCCGAGCCTGTTGAAGTTGTTGAAATTGTTGAGACAAAACCGGCTGTTGAACAAGCTGAAATAACTGCAATTGAAATAGACTTAACTGAAAAAAAACAACAACGAAAACCATCAAAAGGAAGAAAACGTCCTAACAATAAAAAACAACAAACTGAAACAACTGAAACTGTTGCTATAGAACAACCTGTTGTTGAAAAAACAGAAGAAAAACCAACAAAAAATAAAACAAAAAAAGCAAGCTCTTCTTCCGAAGAAAAGCCTAAAAAACCAAGAAAAACAACTCGCAGTAAAAAAACAAAGGACGAAACTAATGCACCTCAAGAATAAAATTCAGACAGCATTATTAATATTAGTAACGGCAGTGCAACCCTGCTTTGCCGTTACTTTTTCCAACGAAATGCTTCTTGTTGCAAAAAAATTTATAATGGCAATGATTGGCGTTGTGATCGCTTCCGTATTAATTTATTTAGGGCTAACAATTTACAACAAATTTTTTCATAACCCAAAAACACAGGAGGCTTCGACTTACGACGAAAAAACACTAGAGGATGCAAAAACTTTGGATAACGCCATTTCGAATTTTCTGAACAGAACCAATCTTTAAATTTTAGGCCTGCCTAAAGTTTTTATCAAAGATTTTACAACCTTTGACATTTGACAAACGAATGAATAATGTCCTTTTGTTATTGAACAGCGTGAGCAATCTCCGCATAAAGAATAGCACTCCAACGCTTGTTCTGTCCAGTTTTGCATAATAGATTCAGAAAACTCCCCGTTATTTTGCGGAACAAAAATGTTGTAATCATAATAAGTATTTACAGCCATAAATCCCCTCCCTATATATACAGAATGAATTATTTTTTTATGTTTTTAATCCTTTAAATATATGATTTATTCTAAATCCAATAAATATTTAACAACATTTTCTGTATAGTATGAATCTTTGGCAGAAAACGGCAAGACCTCAGAATCCAATTCTTTTTTTAACTTTGCAACTGTCTGTGCAATTTTTCCTCGTGATAAACAATCTACTTTTGTTGCTATGGTTATAACCGGTAAATTTTTATAGGCCAACCATTCTCTCATTTGCAAGTCATTCGCTTGTATAGGGTGTCTTGCATCAATAAATTGGATGCAAGAAGTCAACGATTCACGTTTTTCTAAATATATAGAAAGCTGTTTTTCCCAATCATCTTTCATTTCTTTTTTTACGTTGGCAAACCCATACCCCGGCATGTCTGCAATAATAAATTGCCCGTTAAAATCAAAAAAATTGATAAGACGAGTTTTCCCAGGCTTATTACTTGTTTTTGCAAGCTTTCCATTATTAGATAATCTGTTAATAAAAGAGGATTTACCAACATTTGAGCGCCCCAAAAGAGCAAACTCTTTAAGTCCGCCAAAATCAGGGCACAAAGAAAGCTTGGGAGCACTAATTATAAATTTTGCCGGTGTTATTTTTTTCATACATTTGTCTTTTATACATCACACTGGTTAATAAATTATACATTTTATAATTATTAACAACATTTATCCTTGTAACATTATCATCAGCTATAACATTTAAAGCTTTTTCCGATTTACCCGCATCTGTTTCAATATGCAAAATTTGCACAACACCTTTGCGCAAAATACTCAAAGGTAATGACAAAAAAATCTCAAATGTTTTTAAAATATTATTCATATTGTCATATTACAAAATTTATGACAAATATGCAATATACTATAAACTCAAATTTACTTAACTTATCTTATGAACCAATGTTCAATTTAAAATCTTTTTTAACGTTAGTATCAACAAGTTTTTCTACTGATTCCAAATCAGCTGCAGCCGCTTTTTGCTGAGTTTCTAAAGTTTTTTGTTCAGCTTCAAGCGCTTTATCCATATATTGAATTCTCAACATATAAGGATCATCGTCCAAACTACCTGTTCCGCCTGCCTCGGAATACGCAGCCGCATATTGTGCTGATTGTAAAGCCAAAGCTTGCTTTTGATTTGAAATATTCATTAATCTATACTCGAGGTCGCTTTTATACATTGTCAATGTTAGCATTCGAGCTTGTGCAGCAGCAATAGTCATTTTGTACTCTCCTCTGATAAACGGATGTGATTAGGTAAAATAGGTTTTAACGTTTTTATTTATCTCTGTACTTATATAAAAACAATAAGTATTAAATAATTGATATTTATGAAATATATACTTTACAAATTGTTACAAACTTTTTAATAATCTTTTTGACATCAATAAAAATCTCATTAAAATGCTGATATACCTTATCCTCCGGCTATATGATTTTTCTCAAAATAACTTTATTTGCAAAAGGTTTAAGGTTAAAATAGGAATGTAAATCAGTTGGTATTTTGTATATATGTATAATACGCTTTATCCGGTAAATGTTAAGCCATATGCACTTAATCGTGGATATGTTAAACGAAAGGAGGACGAAGAAAAACAGTCCTCCGGTTCTAATGCGCAAATGCAAGAAGCAATAGAACATCAAAAAAGCGAGCAAACAAAAAGATATAACGAGAACAATAATGTTACTCAATTTCCCCGACAACAATATCCAAACGGACAACAAACAGCTATAGATTATTCCCGCTCTACCGTTAATATAGCTCAAATTCTCACTGATTTTAAAAACACTACCGCTGCAATCGGCGCACCTGATGAAATAAAAAGTGAAGTTGAAACATATCTTGGATTAATAGAAAAAGAATCCTTAAAAAAAACACCTAACGGAAAAATAATTCATACAAACTTAAAAACCGCTTCACAAATTTTAGACAACTATATAGCGGCAACTCTCAAAAAACCTTCGGATGTAGTTGAAAAATGGATTGATGCCTTGTTTTTGCAAAAAATAGACTTCAATTCGGACCCAACCGCAATAAACCCTGATTTTCAAGTGCAACTTCCTCAAAAAGAGCCCCAAAAACCTGAATCAGAAATACAAATCGAAACAACTGATGAACAGATAATTTTAAAAACATTTTCTTCTATACCTGAAAACAAAGAGGTAAAAAAAGCTTTTATTCAAGGTAAAAAGTATTATGCAATAAAAGATACTGAAAAAGCATTGGCTGCATATGAAAAAGCACTTAAGCTTGCTGACGAAACGAATGATTTTAACGCAAAACCTTTGATATTTTTAGAAGTTGCAAAGATTTATGACGGACACGATTTACTACCACAAGCACTGACTCTTTATCATAAAGCAGCGTCTAATACGCAAGATCCGAATGTTAAAACAAAAGCTTATTATGCAATGGGCAAAATATATGATGATTCCGTTCAGTTTCATCCTGCAATGGAACATTACTTTGCATCAATTGCCTTTGCCGGAGAAACAGAAAATCAAAATATACAAACACAATCTCTTCTAAAAATAGCAGACATGTATACACAACGCTACAACACAAATAAAGCAATTGACTATTATGAAACGGCTCAAGATATCGCAAATGCTACAAATAATGACAAGCTAAGCGCAAAAGTATACAAAATATCTGCAGACAAATTAGCAAAATTAAATGAACCAAAGACGGCTTTAGATTATTACAAACAATCCAGCTACCACTACAATAAGACAAAAGACACCCTTGAGCTTGCAACAAACTACAAACAATCATCTAAGCTCATGCTACAACTCGGTAACAAAAACAAATCAAAAGCACTCCTTGTTAAAGCACAAAATATCTACAAACAAAACAACATGCCTGAAGAAGTTTTCAATATAGAAAAAGAATTGCTTGCTATCAATTAGATAGAACGGCGCAATTTTTTACTTTGTACAATTCTATGCCCATTAACATAGACCATATCAGGGTTTTCTTTGTTTAAAAAGGCACTGTAATCTTCACCTTCGTTAAGCTCAAAAACATTAAAATCAGCATGTTTACCTTTTGCTAAAGACCCTATAATCGAATCCAAACGCAAAATTTTAGCCGGATAAATTGTCATATGCTTTAACAACTCCAAGCAATCTAACTCTCCGTTTTGGTTTGCGTAGTTAGCTTCATTCAAAAGGCTATACTCTTCACCAATATTGAAATAACTTTCGGTACCAAAACCGAAGTTTTCACCAAACAACTTAACCACATCACTAAATTCTTGTTTACGTCCGTGATTTATATCATCATAACGAGGAGTATAAACAAACTTAACAGATGTATCAGCCAACTCCTCAAACTCTTCTTTTGTAAGATAATTAGCATTTGCCACTAGAACTTTCTTAGACAGTACGCCCATATCCATTAAGTACGAAACAGGTGAAATTCCTCTTTTGTATGGTGTTAATTTTCGCATTCCTAAATACATATGCAACATATCAATGTCAGAGAAACCGAATTTTAACCAATCCATTTCTTCTTGAGATTCCGCTATTCTGATAAGCATCAATAAATTTTGTTTACGAGCGTATTTAGAAATAATTTTCCATAAACGTTTATGTACCATGGACAATGAACATGGTGCGACGCCTATAAACATATTATCAGCTTTATTTTTAATAAAATGTTCAATTTTGTTGCTAATATTTTTAAATTCCCTCTTTCCTGTATCACTGGAATCTGCAAATAA
Organism: Candidatus Gastranaerophilaceae bacterium; assembly: GCA_045636305.1. Lineage (GTDB taxonomy): Bacteria > Cyanobacteriota > Vampirovibrionia > Gastranaerophilales > Gastranaerophilaceae > RGIG2134. The sequence continues at coordinate 5,028 of JAZTXF010000082.1, forward strand.
TTCAAAGAATAAATAAGTTTTTATCGGAGCATTGTTCAAAATTTCGAAATATTTATTTTCTTTAGACACCTGCGCTATACATGTTGTACCTGACAACATAGCTTTTTCTAAACCATGTTTAAAAGAACGAATTTTTTCTGTTCTCTCCCAGCAAAAATATTCTTTGTACATTCTAGCAAGTCCGCGAACGTAGCTATTTTGCGGAATTCCTGCAAAAATGTATTTACGTATAATATTCTTAAACAATCTTTTTAACGATGCTTTCAATGTTTTTGAACGATATTTATTAATATCAGTATATTGCAATTGCGCAAACAAATTAACAAAACCCGGAGTAATCACAACATTGCCAAAATCTTTAACCTTAACAAGCTCATCAAAGTTAACTTTTTCATGTGGTAAAACATCTATAACCTTGCCGTCCTCTACTATCAAATAGTGGTCCTGCAAAGGAGTTCCTTCCGCTGTTATTATCCATTTTGCTTTATAAGCTCTCATTCTAACCTCCGCTTAAGATGTCTTTTTCACCTTTATTTGTTTTTGCATTTTTTCTGCCGTATAGTATCTACCCAAAGCCAAATAGCATTTAACCATTTCTGACCTGAGTTCATCAATATTTTTTCTTAATTCGTAAGAATCTGACAACTTAGATACAATATAATATGCGTCATCATAATAAGTCATGGCTGTTTCATATTTTGCCATTTTGAAATATATATTACCTAAAGCCCACTTTAATTCTGCTATTTGGGCATTGGTAGCTGTTTGGTCTTTTTGAAAATTATCCAATAATTTTGTATACATAAAAACAGCTAACTTGAAATTGCCGGAAATAAGCTTAAAATCTGCTGCTTTTTTTGTAGCTTCGAGTTTTAAATCTAAGGGAATGCTTTTATTTTCTGTCACTAAAGAATACGCCATATCATAATATTTTTCCGCCAGTTTCTTCTGTTGTATTGCATTTGCCCAGTCACCGTATAGCAAATTAATTTCTACTAAAGCTGAACGCTCCATTTTTACTTTAAGGTAAAAATACTCACTTAATTTAAGATAATCTTTTGCCAGTTTGTAATCGCCTTTTCTAATATAATATCGAACAACATTTTGTCTGATATATTGCGCATATTCTTTAGAATATTGTCCGAACTTATTCATAATCAAATAAGTTCCTTCTTTTACGGACAAGTCGGCTTGTTTCTTATCACCTGTTTCCAAATAACAAATGGCTTTTAGGTATTGACCGTCAACATATTTTTTTTGGTTATTTTTAATAAATGCTGTTTTAGAATAATAATTTAGTGCATAATTATAAAAAGGAATAGCACTGCGATACTCTCCCTTTAGATAATTTTTTTGTGCTTGTCCCCATATGACAAATCCGTAAAAAATCTCATTTATAAAAATTAATAACAGTGTGACTAATGTCACATAAAGAAATATATTTATTATAAATGCGAAATATTTATTAAAAAATTTTTTTACAAACTTTCTCATAAGTACTATTTAATCATCATTTTATATAGTTTGCAAGATTATTAAAAAGTTTTAAATTGAGAAAATGCGTTACTTGCATTTTTAAATGACATTTTCAGAAATGGATTATGATTAATATTTGTTTCAGTATAATCCAAGAAATATTTTTTATCATTAAGATCTTCTTGCGCTTTCATATAAGCGACTCTCGAAGCTTTCCTAACAGCTAGAGTTGTATAAACTTCTACAAATATAGCTGGAACTAGCCCAACAACCGTACCAAGAATAGAATATAGTGGCATTTTTGATTTTGGAGCACCTTGCAATTTATGTAATGACCACCCAAATGCATTCCCCATGGCTGCAGCCACAAGGCCCATTGGTGTTGACAACATCATTGTGAACACATCGAAACGTTCTTCATATTTTCTTTTATTATCATCAACTTTATTTACAACTTTAAAGATATTTGATTGAGTCAATCGAGCTTGTTTGAGCTGTTCTGGTGTAAGCTTTATCTTTCTTGCAGCTAATTTAAATTTTTTATCTTCAAGCATATTAACTTTTGCATACTCTTCATAATTATTTAAATCAATATAAAATTGTTTCATGAAAGAAAATATATTTTGTTTTTTAGGTTTTTCTATATTTTCAATCTTTTTAGGAATAATTTGTTTTGGCGTTTTTAAAAAATTTGTCGGGTCAGCCATAAGCTCATTCATATTTTTATGCCGCGCAATTCTAATTGCATTATTTCTATATTCTGCAACCTTTGTATTAAGCATTATTATAGCTGCAATAGAAGTAGCCCAAGGTATTGTTGATTTTAATTTACCTTGTTTTATTTTCAACAAATCAATAGCCTTTTCAACTGCCCAATATCCAACAACACCAAAACCAAACAGGCACATAGAAATAACATCCAAAACTGCAAAAACACGTGCAGTATAATCTTGAGAATCAAGACCGACCTTATTTACAAGACGTTGTACAATCTCTCGGGTTTCTTCCGCTTGTTCTAGCTCAGATTGAGTAAATTTTTCTTGGTTTTTCAAAGAATAAGAATGTTCTTTTCTTTTCTCATAATCATCCTTTTCTTTTCTATATATTGCACGCTTAGTAACAATTCCCATATACGATTTTAATTGTCCAAAAATATTTAAACTAGACAACAAACTTTTATCAGTTGGCTTATTTTGAGGAATAACAAGTTTTTTTGCATCTTTTTTAGCCTGATAAATTTGTTCATCAGTTAAAAGTGCATAGTCATTAGGATTCGAAAGTTCCCCCTTTAATCCTTCAAAGCGAGACAAACGAGGTGTTTGCACTTCAATAGTTGTCAACGAATGCAACAAAGGAATACTTGAAAGCATTGCAAAGACTAATCCAGTAACGCCTGGAATTACGCTAGGTGCTGCAGCTCTCAATCGTCCCATTTTCTTCGCAATCCCAACTTTCAAACGTTTTCCTGAATCAGTAGCCTGATAAAGGTTGCCCAAGCCAACACCGATTGCTGTTAAAAAAGTAGTACTTTCACCTAATACTGTTTGCGTTACAGATTCAACATCTTCTGTACGTGTTTGAGAATACTCATCTAAAGAATCAATGGTTCTTTTAAGTAAATCTCCTCGTTTTTTTGCTAAATTTAGCTCTTCGGGGGTTAATTTTTTATCCACAAAAGCTGCCCTGCGCGCTATTTCTTCTCGCTGCTTTGCAGTGCGGAATCTTTCTACATCTCCTAGATGTTTTCTATATGTCAAATATGTATCTGTAAATGACAACTATCATAAACCTCCAAAGTTTACATATATTGTACGCTCGTGAAAAATTTTTTATGATAGAATTTATATAAATTATTTACAATTTTTAACGAAGGAATTTTTGCATGAGTGAAAAAGCTTTATTTGACCCAGGATTTGCACCTATGGTTTTTGATTTTACAGATAGCATAGAAACGATGAAAACAGCCCTCAAGGACATAAAAATTCCTAATCAACGAAAATTTCGTTTTAAAGTAATGCAACCACAGGTTATTGAACTTGTTAAAAATAGTGTTTCTTTTTATTTAGGTTGTTTAATGTGGGCTAAATACTTAAAAAATAACTATAAGGAAAATGAAAAAGAAATTGAAAATAATCCATTTTTAGGAATTGACTTACAAAAAGAAGGTCTTTCCGTTGACATATTTTGTGCTGAAGTAAATAATTTTCTTATATTTTGTGAAAATTACTCAAAAGACTGTAAATTTTTCCTTGGAAAAGAAGAACACATCAACCCAAACTACATAAAAATAGCTCAATTATATAAAGAATTTTTGATTATTAACAATTCTTTTATAAAAACAAAATACACTTCTGATTTGGTATTACCTGAAAATATAAGCGAAATTTTAACAAAATCTGACAGCGATAATAAATCTATAATTGATAATACAATAACAAATAAGAACATTCTAAAATTATTAGAAGTTTTGGAATAAGAATATTATTTTTCTATTTTATATTTCATTTCGACTTGCTTTAAGAATTTATCAAATTGATTAGACTCCAACACCATTTTTTTACTTTGCATTGATAAATCCGGAAAGAATGAAGGCAAACAACTTGAATCAAAAAATTTCCGCCCAATCTCACAATCCGGATACTTCCAACCTAACCTTTCATACCAATCATCCACACAAGAAATCAAACTGAATATTTTTTGTCCTTTTTCTTTCGCCCCTTTTACCAAGGAATACAAAAGCAATTCTCCTGCACCTCTTAGTTTTTCACTGTCACTCATTTCATTTGCTGATTGAATGTAATCTAAAAACAGCTCTTTTTTAGAATTTTTAACTGCAGCCAATGCTCGTACCTTTTCATTTTCGGCAACTTCATCCAAACGCTCCACCATATAAAAATCCATATCCCAAGGTCTATTTATTCTTTCTTTATTTGCTAAAACATATTTTGCACGAGTTATAAAATTAATTAAAATATCTGCGCCAAATTCTGTATCATTACTCCATTTTGGTAAAATCGAGTTGATTTTATCTAAATCTTCCGGCAACAATTTAGATACTTCTACCGGAATATTTTTTATAAAACAATCAGGAGTAACTTTTAGCATATTTGCCCGCAAAATCGGAAGAGAACCAAAATATACATCTTTACGTTTTTCTATAAAATTTTTATTTGATACAGAATTAATACGCAAACCATCACCCCGTTACTTTATATTTGGACTCTACATATTTCATCAATTTATGATAATTTTCTTTAAGCAAAAGAGCATCACCAAGGCAATTTCCATCGCCAACCATCTTAAACCCAAGTTTAGAATACCAATCATCAGCAAGTGATATCAAATCTACAAATTCTTTATTTAAATCATCTGCTCTTTTTATAATTCCGTAAAGAAGTAATTCACCTGCACCTTTAAGTTTTTCGCCCGTTGGAATCTTACTTGCGGATTGCAAATAGCTTATAAAATACTCATCCTCATAATTTTTTAATCTGGCTAATGCTTTCACTCTACTCTTAGAATTACTTTCATTGCATTTTTCTATCATATAAAACTCTTGTTCAAAACAGCCCCAAAAACTTTTTTGTTTTTTCCTTTTTGGTGACACTTCCGCCAGAAAAGATTTAATAATGGAGTTTCCATAATCAGTATATTTTTGCCAAAGTGGCAAAATTTCCGTTAACAAAGGAACATCCTCTTGCGTTAACTTTGTAAACCAAACCGGTACATTTTCAGTAAAAGAACCTCTTATCTTCTTTTTCATATTGAACTGAAATAACCTTTGTCCGGAAAAGCTCACTTTTCTGTGATTTACTGTATTATTATTTAAATTTAAAGAAATATTCATCGCTACTTAAAATTATATTTTTCTTCTATTTTTTTCATAAAGTCATCATATTTGGAAACATCCAATTCAAAACAACTGCTATTTAATCCGCAATTAACTTTTTTAAACCCAAGCTTTTGATACCAATCATCGGCAGTGGAAACCAAAAAAACTACATTTTTTTTCATTTCCTTTGCATGCTTTACTATCCCATACATCATAACATCTCCAGCGCCCTTAATTGTATTGCCTGAGCCGACTTTTGATTCTGATTGAATATACTGAACTTCTACAAAATTTCTAAAATTTAATACTTTTGCCAACGCTCTTATTATATTATTTTTAGAAGTGACTCCTTCCTGTTCTACAGCATAAAAAGCGACATTTGTTGGAATAAACGAATAATACGAATCTCTAACAATGTGTTTATCCATATATGAGTTTATTATTTCTTTACCATATTTAGTTGTACCCCATTTTGGATAAAGTTTCTTCATAATTGGGATATCCTCTGATAAAAGTTTTGAAAAAACAGCTGGTACAAGTAAATACTTATCTTGTCCTGTCATTTGCTTAATGCCTACTTGATAAAGTTTCATTGAACCAAAAGAGGGGCTATATTTCGGATTATTATTTATATTTAAATTTACTCGCATATTTAAATCCTTGTATCATATTTACTACTAATATTTTTTATTACTTTATCAAAATCTTTTTTTTCTAAATAACAACAACCTATATCATTAGGCGCATCAAATCCAAGTTTCCTATACCAAGAGCCAATATGAGTAACAAGTTCTAAATTCTTTTTTTTAACTTTTTTGGCGTACTTTGTAAGATTTTCTAACATTCTCTCACCAGCACCTTTGATTATTTCATCAGAATTAAGTTTTGCACCAGATTGCAAACACTCAATATATATATAATTATCGTGAACATTTGCCTCTAATATACTAGCAATTCGTTTTATTGGATTTTTTTCACCAACACGCTCTAAAACAAAAAAATTTTTATGTATTCCTGGCTCTATAGCTTGGTCATATTTTCTGTATCCTCTAGCAGTAAAGCACATAAAATCTGCCAAAAGTGTGTCTCCATATCTCAAGTTTTTCCACGCTTGTGCCAATGAATTCATCATTTCAGTATCTTTTTGTGTCAGTCTTGAAAAATAAGCAGGCACCTTTTCCACCTCACCATTTGGTAACACTTTATTTAGTGTAGTTTTAAACAAACGAATAGAGCCAAATGAGGGGGTACTATTTATAATTCTATTATGTTGAGTATTTGAAATTGCTAGCATACTCATATAACATTCATAAAAATTTTTTTTGCTAAATATTAAAAAAATAATTAAGTTTAGTTAAGAAGTGGCACTATAAATAAATCATGTATATTATGTTGTTAGTCTGAGTATCAACAATAATCGAAAGAATTATATAAATGAAACACAAAAACGCACTATTAGGCTTTATTTTAGCGATATTTAGTATTTTTAGTTTTGGCATGCCCGCATTTAGCGCAATAGCATTTCCAAATATAAGCATTGGCATGCAAACAGCTAATACGCCTCAAGAGTTTACTCAAGGCGTGCAAATAATGATTTTGCTGACAATCCTTACGCTAGCACCAAGCATTATTATTATGACAACTGCGTTTATACGTATAGTTATTGTGCTGGCCCTAACAAGACAAGCAATAGGTACAACAACACTGCCTCCAAACCAAATTATTGCAGGATTAGCAATAATTTTGACATTCTTTATTATGTCTCCGACAATAAACAAGATTAATGAAACAGCAATTCAACCATATTTAAAAAATCAAATAACACAAAACGTCGCTCTTGAAAAAGCCATGGAGCCATTAAGAACATTTATGCTCAAACAAACAGGAGAAAAGGAAATAGGGCTTTTTATAAGCATGGCAAAAATGGAAAAACCCAAAACGGCTAAGGATGTGGAAACATACATTTTGGTTCCTGCGTTTGTTTTGAGTGAACTCAAAACAGCATTCAAGATAGGTTTTGTTATATTTTTACCGTTTTTGGTAATAGATATAGTTGTTGCAAGTATTCTTGTTTCAATGGGGATGCTGTTCTTACCGCCGGCAACCGTTGCAACACCATTTAAATTAATTCTTTTTGTTATGGTTGACGGTTGGTATTTAATTACAAAATCATTGATAGAAGGTTTTATAACCTAAAATGAGGAATAATGGATAATACAATAATTCTTTCAATAACTCAAACTATTTTAATACTGATGCTGCAAATGATGGCACCAGTTCTTGTTGTTGCCGTTGTCGTCGGTTTAGTCGTAAGTATTTTTCAGACAGTTACGCAAATCCAAGAAGCAACATTAACTTTTGTCCCTAAAATTATTGCAAGCGTACTTGTATTAATTCTTACACTACCTTGGATGGTTAACGTTTTTATTGAACGGACAAATGAACTTTTCGCCCAAATTCCGGCACTCATTCACTAATGGAGATAAAATGGCAGCTGATTTACTAACATTATTATCACCAAGCAATATCGTAATTTTTATTATGATATTTACAAGGCTTGCTGGCATGATATCTTCGGCGCCATTATTTTCAACTTATCCAATTCCAGCCCAAGCTAAAATATGGCTATGTGCTACCGTTGCGTTCATAATATACCCAATTATCGCAAAAGCAACCGACATACACGTGCCAAACAATATGGTTGAATTAACAATTTTTTTAACTAAAGAATTTTTTATAGGATTTTTAATTGGCTACATAACAAGATTTATATTTGTTGCGGTACAAATTGCAGGTCAAACATTAGGGATTCAAATGGGGATTACAATGGGTAGTGTGCTTGACCCTACAACAAACCAAGATTCTCCTATTCTTGGCCAAATATATGTTTATATAGCCACGATTGTTTTTATTTCTATAAACGCACATAACTGGTTATTTACCGCTGTTTATAAGAGTTTTATGTCTATTCCTCCAGGTTTAGAAATGGCATTTTCACCAGCTCTTGCCAAACAAGTAATAATGTTATTTTCGCACATGTTTGTAATATCATTCCAAGTTATTTTACCAATTTTTTGTGTTTTGTTAATAAGTGAAGTTTTGATGGGATTTGTTGCAAAAATGATGCCACAAATGAACATATTTATGGTTGCATTACCATTCAAAATTGGTATTGGTTTTATATTGATACTAATATTTATAGCGCCAACAGTCACATACCTGGTTTTTGCAATAGAAAAGTATATGGCAAGTATTATAAGGTTATTTATAGGGGGATAGAGCTTTATGGCTGATGAAAAAACAGAAGAGGCGACGCCCCGAAAACGAGAAAAAGAACGTGAAAAGGGGAATATATCTAAAAGCCAAGACCTTAACTCAGCAATGACGATTACAGCTGGGTGTTTGCTTATGGCGTTTTTAGCATCTAAAATTATTAACGATTCTAGAGAATTAATGTACCAAACCCTAACACATCTAAAACCTCAAGATATACCTACAGATGATATTTTTGCAATCTTCATCCCATATGCAAAAAGTACGGGCTCTATACTTTTACCTTTTTTAATTGCTTTAATGGCTGTTACTGCAGTTGTTTTAAGAATGCAGGTCGGAGCACTCTTTGCTGTAAAAAAGCTTAAACCGACATTGGAAAAACTTACGCCACAGCATATTCTAAACGGATTAAAAAAGACACTAAATCCATTTGCCCCAAAAAATCTTATGGAATTAGCTAAGGCCATAGCAAAAATGGCTGTTGTTGCATATTGCGGATTTGCGGCAGTTTTAGCAAGAAAAGAAGAAATATTTGGATTGCTTGGTGCTGATATAACAACTGGTTTTGCAGTTTTAGGGTCAGTTTTGACACAAATGATTATTAACATATGTATTGCTATGCTCATCATTGGATTTATTGACAAAAAATATCAAGATTACGAATACAATAAATCTCTCAAAATGACAAAACAAGAAGTTAAAGATGAATGGAAGAATACAGAAGGGGATCCTCTGATTAAGTCTAAAATTAAAGCTGCTCAAAGACAATTTGCACAACAAAAAATGATGTCAGCAATTCCAAAATCAGATGTCGTTGTCGTAAACCCAACTCACTATGCAGTAGCAATAAAATATGACAAAGCTGAAGCCCCTGCGCCAAAAGTTGTTGCAAAAGGTATAGATTTTATGGCATTTAAAATCAGAGAAATTGCGAAACATAACAATGTCCCTATTGTTGAAAACCCGCCATTGGCAAGGGCGTTGTATAAACTTGTTAAGATTGATGCAATGATTCCTGCTGAATTATATGTTACAGTAGCCGAAATCCTTGCTTTCGTGTACAATAAGAATAAGAGTGGAGTCTGAGGTTAAATGAATTTAAATAAATTAGCAACATTATTCAAAAACAATGATATAATCCTTGCGGTCGGCTTGGTTGTAATCATTGCTATGATGATTTTGCCTCTTCCGCCGCAACTTTTAGACATATTGTTAACTTTAAACATTTCACTTTCAATTATAATTCTCTTAGTTTGTTTGTTTACAAAAGAACCGTTAGAATATTCTTCATTTCCGATAATATTATTAATTTCAACAATTTTCAGACTGGGATTGAACGTTAGCTCTACGAGATTAATCTTGCTAAAAGCGGAGGCCGGTGAGGTTATCAGTTCTTTTGGTGAGTTCGTCGTCGGAGGAAACTACGTTGTAGGTTTCATAATCTTTGCAATTCTTGTTTTGATTAACTTTATGGTAATTACTGGCGGTGCCGGCAGAGTAGCCGAAGTTTCCGCGAGGTTCACATTAGACAGCATGCCTGGTAAACAATTGTCTATTGATGCCGATTTGAACTCAGGATTAATAAATGAAGAACAAGCAAAAGCAAGAAGAAGAAAATTGGAAAGAGAAGCTGATTTCTATGGAACAATGGACGGTGCTTCAAAATTTGTTAAAGGTGATGCGACAGCAGGTATAGTCATTACTGTGGTAAACATTTTTGGTGGCTTAATTATCGGTATTTGGCAACTTAAAATGGATATCATGAATGCGCTTAGCACATATACAATACTCACGGTCGGAGATGGACTTGTATCCCAAATCCCCGCATTATTAATATCTTTTGCAACGGGTTTGATTATCACCAGAGCAAGCGGTCAAGACTCTTCACTTTCTGATGACATAAAATTGGAAATGTTTTCAAATCCGATGGTTTTAGGTGTTGTTGCCGGTGTTATTCTTTTTATGGGAATGGTTCCGGGCATGCCGACATTACCTTTTTTAATTGTCGGGGCTTCTGTAGCTTGGTTTGCCGTTCAAAAAAGTAAAGAAAAAAAAGCCGAAGAGGAAAGAAAAAAAGCCGAAGAAGAAGAAAAAGCCATAGCTGAAAAAACAGGTAAAAAACGCAAAAAAATCACAAAAGAAAGCGTTATGGAACTATTGACGGTTGAAACCATTGAAATAGAAATAGGATACAGACTCGTACCGTTGATAAGCGTTGAACAAGGTGGAGACTTACTTGAAAGAATAGCACAAATTCGACGTCAAACAGCACTAGACTTAGGTATAGTGTTACCTTCAATCAGAGTTAGAGACAATTTACAACTTCCGCCAAATCAATACAGAATAAATTTAAAGGGCGTACCTATTGAGCACGGAGAAGTTTATCCGGACAGAAGTTTGGCAATGAATGCTCTAGGTGGAGCAGATGATCCTAATCTTAAAGGTATAAGTGCAATAGAGCCGGCTTTTGGTTTGCCTGCTTTATGGATTGAAGAAAAAGACAAAGATTATGCTGAAATGAACAGTTATACAGTTGTTAGTCCATCTGCCGTAATTTCAACTCATTTAACGGAAGTTATTAAGAAAAATGCTTCTGAAATTCTTTCCAGAGCAGATGTTACGCAACTTATAGATAATCTAAAAAAAGAAGTTTCAGAGGACTATGTTAACGATTTAATGAAGGAAATAACGGCATCCGATGTTCAGCAAGTTATACAAAATTTATTAAAAGAAAGAGTTTCTATTCGTGATTTAAGAACTATACTGGAAGTAATGAGTTTGCAATCAAAAATTTCTAAAAGCGCAGACTACCTGACCGAACAAACAAGACAAGCACTCTCTCGGACAATATGCAAGCAAAATCTTTCAGAGACAGGAGAATTGTTGGCAATAACATTGGCTCCGGATGTTGAAAACACTATTGCACAGGGGATAAGCCCTGACGGTCAAAGCCTCACATTGGACCCTGACTTCACAAGAAAATTACTTGATAACTTGAATTACGAATTAGAAAAAGCAATAAAATCAAATGGTTCTCAACCGGTAATTTTATGTTCTTCTCCGATAAGACTACCATTTAGGCGACTCATTGAAAGAACATACCCACAAATCTGCGTAATGTCTTATAATGAAATAAGTCAAAATACTAAAGCCAAGTCTGTCGGGCTGGTAAGAACAGCGCCTACTCAAACAAATCTATAAGGATAAAAATGTTACAATCATTCAAACAAAATCAAATAATAAAAATCATTCCTACAGAAATAAATAATGCCTGCAGTGCAACTATAATTGATACCGAAAAAGAAACAATAACCGTAAAAACAAATTGTCCAAACACAGTTTTAAATGGTGATTGTGAATGTTTTTGTGCAACAGATTCAGGCGTCAATTATTTCAAAGCAAAAGTAAAAGAAATTGGTAATAATACATATGAACTTTTTTCATTAAGTTCATATATAACAGTGCAACGGCGTGAATATTCAAGAATAACTTTAAACACTGAAACAACTTTCAAATCAGGGGAAGAAAATATAACGGTTATTGTTACAGATTTTTCTGCAGGTGGGATGAAAGTTACTTCTAAAAAGGAACTTTTGATTAATAGTAATTATAGTTTTTCATTAGAAATAACCCCAAAACTTATCATAAACAATACCTTTACTCCGATAAGGCAAAGCAAAAGAGAAGATGAATCCTACGAAATTTCAGGAAAATTCACAAATATAACTAATAAAGAGCGTATTTCAATTATTCAATATTGTTTTACAAGAAAAATGGAGGATACAAATAAATAATGTCAACATTGACTCATTCAAAAAAATTATCCGGCTTATTTGCATCTTTCGCTATAATTGTACTTTTGGGTGCGAATTTGATGCAAACTTTAACAATAAATACAAGTACAATGATGTTTGTTTTTGTTAAAGTTATTCCTGCTGCATTAATTATGGGCTATCTTGGGCATCTTATAGGAAACATTCTTGATAAACCAAAGAAAATGAGAAAATAACCGAGGGAAAAATGAAAAATAAAAAAGTTAAACTTAGTACACATATGGCATTATTATCATCAATTATCGTCGGGATAATAGTCCTTATGATATCCGCATACGTAGTTTTCTGCTTTAGGGATATTTCGTCAAATGTATATGAACAAACTCAGAATATAAACAAATCAGTTGCCAACTCATTATTTCAAATTGTAGGAAAAGATATAGAAAAGCAAAATTACGCATATATAATATCCAAAACAATAAATAATGCAATTAACAATAACCTAATAGCCTACTTTATAATCCAAGACAACAAAACTAATAAAGTAGAATACTCTTCAATCCCATCACTAAGGGGAAAAGGTTTTCAAATAAAAACTCTTAAAGAAATTACCGCAAAAGATACCAACTCATATTTGTTAAAAAGTGCTACATCAACTTATTACATAGTTGGACCTAAAAAAGATAAAACAATGTATGTCGGTTTTTATTCAAAAGCTTTACTTAATCAAAGTATTGAACAATTCACGGATACAATGAGTTACTTAATAATTTTGGCTATCATATTGGGATTGAGTTTATCACATGCCTTTACAAAAATTATAACTATCCCTCTGAATAAATTATCAGATGGTTCTAAAAAATTTGCATCAGGAGACTTTAACCACAGAATCCCTTATTTTAATTACGAAGAAATTGATTCTCTTGTTGACTCATACAACACAATGGCAGAAAACTTAAAAGATTTATACACCTCTTTGGAAAATAAAGTTGCAGACAGAACAAAAAAACTTAATGAAGCATACACAGAACTTCAAAACACTCAAGCCATGATGGTTCACTCAGAAAAAATGAAGTCACTTGGTGAACTTGTAGCCGGAATAACCCACGAAATAAATAATCCGGTAAACTTTATATACGGAAACCTTATTCACTTAACAAATTACACTAAAGATTTAATTTCTCTTATCGACAAATATGGCGAATTTGAAAACGATTTAATTGAAGACCATAAAAAAGAGATTGAACGAATTAAGTCTGATATAGATTTAGCATTTCTGAAAGAGGACTTAGGAGCACTTATCCAAAGTTGTAAAGAAGGTACAGAGAGAACAAAAAATATAATCATGGACTTGAAGAACTTTTCCAGAATGGAAGAAAAAGTTCTCAGCAGTATTAATATTGCAAAAGAAATTGATACAACTCTAAATATATTGCATTCAAAATATAAAAACCGAATTGAAATACACAAAGAGTATGATGAAAATCTTCCGTTGGTTGAAAGCTTTGGTGGACAACTCAATCAAGTCTTTATGAATATTTTGGATAATGCTTTTTATGCAATAGAGGGCAATGGAGATGTTTATATTCGTACAAAAAAAGCTGAAAATAATGTTATAATAGAGATTGAAGATTCAGGACGAGGCATGGATAAAGAAACTGCAGAAAAAATCTTCACTCCGTTTTTCACAACCAAACCCGTTGGGCAAGGTACAGGTTTGGGAATGTCAATAAGTTATCGCGTAATAAAAGACCATAAAGGCGATATCAAAATAAAATCAGAAGTAGGAAAAGGTACAACTTTTATAATTACATTGCCAATAACATTTGAAAGAAAAGAAAGCTAGATAAAATGAACCGATACAAAATTTTACTTGTTGATGATGAAGAAAACAACTTAATGTTGCTATATCGTACCTTAAGAGGCAAATACGATATAGTAAAGACAACATCACCGCTTGATGCAATAGAATTGATGAAAACAGAACAGTTCCATTTGATTTTGTCCGATCATAAAATGCCGGATATGGATGGAGTGGAGCTCTTGCACCACGTTTACAAAAATTATCCGGAAACCGTCAGAATTCTTGTGACTGCATATTCAGATATCTCTATTTTGATAGGTTCTATTAATAAAGCTAAAATATACAGATACATAAAAAAACCATTCAACCCGGCAGAACTTGAAATGATAGTTGAAGCCGGTCTTGAATATATGCAATTGAAAAAAGATAACGAAAATCTGGTAAATGACTTAAAAGAGCTATTTTCAGGAACAATTCGAGCTATTATTGAAGCTCTTGATGCAAAAGATTCTTACACTCTAGGCAGAAGTCGTCGTGTTACTTATTATTCTTTAAAATTAGCGGAGAAGTTAAACCTAAACGACGTAGAAAGAGGCAAAATAGAGTTAGCAGGTTTGCTCCACGACATCGGAATGATAGGTGTTTCTGACGATGTATTATTTAAAACGGAACGACTTACAGAAGAAGAGTTTCAAGAGATTAAACTTCACGTAGACCATGGGGTAAAAATTCTTGAAGATATAAAACAGCTTAAAGATGTAATAACTATTATCAAATATCACCATGAACATTTTGACGGAAATGGCTATCCATACGGAATAAAAGGTGAAGAAATTCCTATTACATCAAGAATTATTTCAATCGCAGATGCATATGACGGCATGGTGTCAAACAGAGCTTATCGTGAAGCAATGACACCAGAACAAGCACTAGAAGTAATAGAAAAACTTTCTGGCAAACAATTTGACCCTGTTCTTGTCCAAGAGTTTAAAGAAGTTCTCCCTGCACTAATACAAGAAATAAAAGAATTCGAAACAACTCATTAATTTTCATCTGTAACAAAATATTATTTGCTTTCTTTTAATGTGTGTTTGTCTTATAATTAAGATAAACAAAGAAGAGTATCACTTAAGAAAAAGAAAGAGAAAAAGATGAACGAAGTAAAAAAATTCGAAATCGAAATTGGCGGAAAACCTGTCGTAATTGAAACAGGCAAATACGCTAAATCTGCTACATCTTCTGTAACAGTACGTTGTGGAGATACAATGCTTTTTGTTCACTGCACAGTAGCAGCTGAACCTAGAGTTGGTATTGATTTTTTCCCACTTCTTATTGACTACGAAGAAAGAATGTCTGCAATTGGTAAAATCCCCGGCGGATACACAAAAACAGAAGGAAAACCATCTGAAAAAGCTGTATTAATTTCAAGATTAATAGACAGACCTATCAGACCACTTTTCCCTAAAGGATATAGAAACGATATTCAAATCGTTTCACAACTTTTCAGCTCTGATCAAGAGAATCAACCTGATACACTATCTATTTTGGCTGCATCTACGGCATTAATGCTTTCAGGCGCTCCTTTTGAAGGACCTGTTGGTGCAGTAAGAGTAGGTAGAATTGACGGACAATTTATTGCTAACCCTACATACAAACAAGCTGAAGAGTCAGATATGGACATCGTTATAGCTGGTACATATGACTCAGTTATCATGGTTGAAGCTGGTTGCAAATTCGTTACAGAAGACGATATTATGGCTGCTGTTGAATTTGCTCAAGTGGAAATCAGAAAACAAGTTGACGCTCAATTAGCTTTCGCAAAAGAATGTGGAATTGAAAGAGCTGAATTTGTTAACCCATATGACACAACAGAACTTGACAACATCATTAGAGAAACTAGCTATGACGCAATTTCTGATGCTTATCACAACTTTGACAGAGAATACAGAAAAGCTAAACTTGATGAAACTAAACAAGCTGTTCGTAACAAAATAGATGAACTTGAAGATGAACATCCTATTAAAGTTATGATGGAAGAAACCGGAATCGACTTCGTTGCTGAACAATTTAAAGCATTAGAAAAGAAAATAATGCGCAAAATGATTACTGAAGAAGGTGTACGTGCTGATGGAAGAAAAGTAGAAGACGTTCGTCCTATCTGGTGCGAAGTTGGTGTTCTACCACGTGCCCACGGTTCTGCTGTGTTCACAAGAGGTCAAACTCAAGTTCTTTCAGTTGCAACTTTAGCAGGACCAGGAATGGCTCAAGAATTTGACGGAGTTGATCCTGTTAAATCTAAATCATATATGCACAAATACATCTTCCCAGGATTTTCAGTTGGTGAAGTAAAACCGCTCAGAGGACCTGGCAGACGTGAAGTTGGTCACGGTAACTTAGCTGAAAGAGCTAACGTTCCTGCTCTTCCTTCTCAAGAAGAATTTGGCTATACAATTCGTGTAACATCTGACGTTTTAGAATCTAACGGTTCTACTTCTATGGCATCAACTTGCGGAAGCTCTATGGCGCTTATGAACGCTGGTGTTCCTGTTAAATGTATGATTTCAGGTGTAGCAATGGGACTTATCAAAGAAGGTGAAACTGATACTGTATTGACAGACATTCAAGGTATTGAAGACTTCCTCGGCGATATGGACTTCAAAGTAACAGGTAACGATACTGGAATCACTGCACTTCAAATGGATATGAAAATCAAAGGAATTTCAAATCCTACATTAAGACGCGCATTAGAACAAGCTAAACGTGGAAGATTGCATATTATGGAAGAAATGAAAAAAGCAATCTCTGAACCTAATAAAGATCTTTCTCCATTTGCTCCACGTATCTTTACTATGACAATAGACCAAAAAGATATCGGAACTGTTATCGGACCTGGCGGCAAAAATATCAGAAATATTATAGACTGTTCAGGTGCTGAAATTGATATCCAAGATTCAGGATTGGTTACAATTACATCTAATGACAAAGAAGGTCTTGATATTGCGAGAAAAATGATTGAAGATGCAACTTTCAAAGCTGAACAAGGAATGGTTCGTCGCGGAAAAGTTGTCAGAATCATCCCTATCGGAGCATTCGTTGAACTTGCCCCCGGTAAAGATGGAATGGTTCACATTTCACAAGTTTGCAACGAAAGAATCGACACAGTCGAAAGTCGTTTAAACGTTGGAGATGAAGTTATCGTTAAAGTTATCAAAATTGATGACAAAGGTAGAGTTAACCTTACAATCAAAGGCGTTACAGAAGAAGAAAAAGCAAACGTATAATAAATTAAAGCCTGCCCTTGTTTACGGGTAGGCTTTTTATAAATTTTTCAATAATATTTACAGTTTATGAGGGTAAAAAAATGAAAAAATCAATCAAAGATTTACAAGACATCAAAGGAAAAACAGCCCTAGTGCGTGTTGATATTAATGTACCTTTAGATGCAGACAAAAATGTTACTGATGATACAAGAATTAGAGCTATCTTGCCTACATTGAACTTCTTAAAAGAAAAAGGAGCAAGAATTGTACTTATGGCTCACTTAGGCAGACCAAAAGGAGAGAAAAATCCTGAATTCACTTTGGCACCAGTAGCTAAATATATGTCAACAGTTTTGGGCGAAGAAGTTATTTTCATCCCTAGCGTTGAAGAAGCTGCTCCTTATGTTGAAAAATTAACAGATGGACAAGTTGCACTTCTTGAAAACATCCGTTACTACAAAGCTGAAGAAGCAAAAGACGACGATATGACTTTTGCTAACGAACTTGCTAAACTTGGCGATTTCTATGTAAACGATGCGTTTGGTGCTGCTCACAGAAACCACACTTCAACTGCTAAATTGGCTAAAGTTTTAAAACCAGCAGTTTCTGGATTGTTGATGGAAAAAGAATTAAGATGTCTTTCTCAAGCATTAGACAACCCTGTTAGACCATTTACAGCAGTTGTTGGTGGGGCTAAAGTTTCATCAAAAATCGGCGTATTAGAAAACCTTATCGATAAAGTTGATAACCTAATTATCGGCGGTGGTATGGCTTATACATTTGTGAAAGCTAACGGTGGCAAAATTGGAAACTCTATTTGTGAAGATGACCAAATGAATGTTGCAAAAGCTATCGAGAAAAAAGCGGCAGAAAAAGGCGTTAAATTAGTTATGGCTACAGACGTTTTAGCAGCTGATGATTTCTCTGGCAATGGCACTAACAAATTCGTTAAAATTGATGAAATTCCTGACGGGTTCGAAGGCGTAGATGCTGGTCCTGATTCAAGAGAAGCTTTTGCAGAAGTTCTTAAAGCATCAAAAACAATTCTTATGAACGGACCTGTTGGTGCTTTTGAAAATCCTAAATTCGCAGAAGGAACAAAAGCTGTTTTAGAAGCAATCGTTGAAGCAACTAAAAACGGTGCTGTTTCTGTTATCGGTGGCGGTGACTCTGTTAGCGCAGCTAAAAAATTCTGCAAAGCTGAAGATTTCACTCACGTTTCAACCGGTGGTGGAGCTAGCTTAGAATTTATCGAAGGAAAAATTCTCCCTGGCGTAGCTGCTTTAGATGATTAATAAATGCAAGTAAAGCTTAAAACTAAAAACTCCCGATGTTATTTCGGGAGTTTTTTTATTAAAAATTTCCCTGTTATTGTATTAACTAATCTTATTACATTGCATTATTTTTTAAAATATGTATAATATAAGTATGGATAAAGAGGATAGTAAAATGAAATCAATAAAAAGAAAAGCACAAAGTTTGATTGAATACGGTTTAATATTGGCATTGGTTGCTGTTGTCGCTATAGCTGCACTGCAAATACTTGGGAAAAAAGTAAATAATGCAGCAACTACAGCAGGTGAACATATTGATAAAACATCACAAAATGCAGCTCAGACATATTGCGAACAATCTGTTGGTGGAACATGGGATACTGACACCGGAGTCTGTACGCCTCCTGAAAACAACTAAAATTAACATAAAAATTTACAAAAACGCCTTATCAAGAGGCGTTTTTGTTATATAATTGCTTTGTCAGTTCAATATTTATTAAGATGATTAAAACTATAGAATATTTTTTAAACAAATATAATCACTGTAACTCAACTATAATAGTTGGATTTTCAGGTGGTTATGATTCTATGGCTCTTCTGTTTTCACTAATTCAACTAAAAGAAAAGCTGAATTTAAAAATTTGTGCAGCACACTTAAATCATGGTTGGAGAGCAGCTACTTCGGATAAAGAGGAAGAAAACTGCAAAGCATTTTGTGCAAAAAATAATATATCTTTTTACTCAAAAAAATTATCGTCTAAAATCCCAAAAACAGAAACAGCCGCGAGAGAAGCAAGGTATACTTTTTTTGAAGAAGCCGCTAAATATTTTAAATCTAATATAATCTTTACAGCTCATAATGCAAACGATAATGCAGAAACTTTGATTTATAGAATAGCAAAAGGAACCGGTATTAAAGGGTTAACAGGTATTGAAGAAACACGCAAAATTAATAACATAATTATTTACCGTCCGATTTTATCACTCACAAGAAAAAAAATTGAAGACTTTTGTTTGAAAAATAATTTAGATGCAAATAACGATAAAAGTAATTATGACACGTCATACAAACGCAATTTTATCAGACACGAAATTATGCCTAAGCTGGTTCAAATAAATAATTCATCTTTAGAGGCTATAAATTCGTTAAGCTCTTTAGCTAAAGAAAATGAAGAAATTATTGACGAGTATTTAAAAAACATAAAAAATAAAATCTATAAAGATAAAAAATACCAAACAGAAAATTTTGTAAATTTTTCTAATTCCATAAAATCAAGATTAATTTATGATTTTATAACTCAACTTAACCTTGAATACGACAGAAAAAAAATAAATGAAATACTTCAATTTATTGAAGAAAATAAAAACTCAAAATCAGGAAAAACACTCTCATTAAGTACAAATTTGTGGCTATACTGCAATAAAGATAAATTTTACACAATTACGAGAGATGAAAAAGACCATTTTAAATCATTGGAAATAAAAGATATAGAAAACAATTATCATTTAAATAATTATATATTTTCAGCAGAACAAATATCAACATTTAATAATAAATTCCCAAAAGAAAATGAACCATACGCCGTAGTGTCAATGCCTAAATTAAGCAATTTAACACTACGCTATAGACAAGAAGGTGATATCATCCAACCATTCGGACTGGATAAAACAATTAAATTAAAAAAATATTTTATAAATAAAGGTGTTGCAAATCACGAAAAAGACAAAATTGTGTTATTATGTAATAACAACGAAGTACTGTGGGCTTATAAAGTAGGAATAAGCGAAAAACTACGTGTAACAACTAATCCTACACATATTTTAAGAATAGATGAGGTTTAAATGGTAGTAGACAAAGATATTAAAGATTTAACAGTATTAATAGACGAAAAAAAAGTGCAAGAAGGTGTTTTAAAAACTGCCGAAGAAATTAATAACGCATTTCCACAAGATGAAGTATTACACATAATATGTGTACTTAAAGGTTCTATTATGTTTTTTGTTGATCTTATAAAACATCTTAAAATGCCCACACAACTTGAATTTATAAGATTATCAAGCTATGGTGATGATGATAAATCCTCAGGTCGTGTAAAATCTATAGATATGAATTTACCTATACTTGAGGGTAAAAATATTTTAATCGTTGAAGATATTGTGGATACAGGCTATACCGCTCAATTTTTAACAAATATTTTAAAAGCCGAGCAAAGACCTAAAGAACTAAAATTCGCGGCATTCCTAAATAAAGAATGCGCGCGAAAAGTAGATTTTGAACCTGATTTCTACTCATATGTAGTAGATGATAAGTTCTTAGTAGGCTACGGGTTGGATTATAAAGGTTTTTACCGTAACTTACCATATGTCGGTTATTTTGGTTAACAACCAATCAACATTGAAAGTTCTGTATAATCCATATCCAAAGACTCAGCGACTTCTTTTTTGACAATTTCTCCTGCATATGTGTTTACACCTTTTTTAAGCGCAGGACATTCTTTGATAGCACCGCTAAAGCCTTTATCAGCTATTTTCAATAGATATGGCAATGTTGCATTTGTAAGAGCCAATGTTGAAGTATGAGCAACAGCCCCCGGAATGTTTGCTACAGAATAGTGAATAACACCATGTTTTACATAAACCGGATCATCATGAGTTGTTACTTTTTCATTTGTTTCAAAAATACCGCCTTGGTCTATAGCAACATCAACAACAACAGAACCTTTCTGCATAGTTTTTACCATTTCTTCGGTTACAATTGTCGGAGCTTTACTGTTTGGAATAAGAACAGCACCTATAATTAAGTCCGCATCCTTAACCGAAGCAGCAATATTCTCAGAATTAGAAACTATAGTACTAACTCTGCTGCCATATAAGTCATCAATTTTTCTCAATCTGTCAATATCAATATCTGCAACAGTAACACTAGCTCCAGTTCCAACTGCTGCTTTAAGTGCATTCATACCTACAAATCCGGCACCAATAATTAAAACTTTACCTGCACGAACTCCCGGAACACCTCCCAAAAGAACACCTGAACCGCCGTTATTACTTTCCAAATAATGGGCACCTATTTGTACCGCCATTTTACCGGCAATTTCACTCATTGGCATTAATAATGGTAATGCTCCAGTCTCGGTCTCCACTGATTCATAAGCAATAGTAGAAACTTTTTTCTCGCACAAGGCCTCTGCCAATTCAGGTTCAACAGCTAAGTGCAAATATGTATACATAACTTGATTTTTTCTCATCAAGTCATATTCACAAGGTTGGGGCTCTTTAACCTTTGCAATTAAATCCGCAATAGCATAAACATCTTTCATTTCATCAAGAATAATTGCACCTGCTTCTTTATATTGCTCGTTTGTAAAACCGCTACCTTCACCTGCGCCAAGTTGTACATAAACCTCATGTCCTCTTGCAACAAGAGCTTTAACACCACTTGGTACAACTGAAACTCTATTTTCATTATTTTTAACTTCTTTTACTACACCTATTTTCATTTTTCACCTCATTCATCAGCGCTTAACGCTTCTTCTATTTCATCTATTATTAACATTGCAGCAGCTTTTGGGTCATTAGCGCCGGTAATTGGTCTACCGATTATCATATAATCCACACCGGATTTTATTGCATCAGTCGGCGTAACAACTCGAATTTGATCATTAACAACTGACCAAGTCGGTCGAACGGCAGGACAAATAATGGTAAAATCATTGCCATATTTATTACGAATAACTTTTGCCTCGCTAGCTGATGCCAAAACGCCGTCCAACTGGCAATCTAATGCTAACTTTGTTAATTGAGAGACATATTCAATCAAATTTATATTTACGCATAACTCTTCTGTGAGCGTTCTCTGCCCGAAACTGGACAATAGAGTAACTCCAATAACAGTAGGTCTTTTTATATTCATTTTTTTCGCTGTTTCTTTTAAAAGTTTTACTGTCGTTGATACCATCTTTGAACCGCCAATTAGATGTATATCAAAAAAATCAACCCCGTGCTTTAAAAAATTTACACATGTCTTAGCCACAGTGTTTGGGATATCTATCGGTTTTATATCCAAAAATACCTTACACCCATGTGATTTAATCATTTCAATAGATTTGTAACCCGTTGCTGAAAATAATTGCATACCGACTTTAAAATAGCCGACATAATCTTTTAATTCCAAAACAAGCTTTTCGGCTTCTTCCAAAGTATTTACATCTAAAGCTAAAATTATTCTATCTTTAGCTGATATAGGTTTTATTAAATTAGTACTTTTATCTGTACTCATTTTATCCTCTCTTTTGCACATTTTGCGCAGAATATATACTACCATCTTTTTTTTAAGATAGCAATATATTTACATTGACTTTTTTAAAATTTTTTATAAACTTAATAATATGTTTGAATTGATTAAAAAAACGGAAACTACTGAAAAATATATTATTGAGCTTTGGAATAACCAAAAATATACTAATAAAAAAATTCTGATAATTGGCGGTTTTCATGGTGACGAGCCTCAAGGAGTTAAAATTTTGACTGAATATTTAAACCTGCAAACTGCTACATCTAATGCCATATTTGTTGTTCCTTGTCTAAATCCGGAAGGATACAGCAAACAAACAAGGACAAATTCTAATAATGTTGATTTAAACAGAAATTTTCCTACCTCTAATTGGAAAGAAACCACAAAAAACGAATTTTATGGAGGCTCTGCCCCAAACAGTGAACCTGAAACAATATTCTTGACTGAAATAATTGAGAATATAAATCCTGACTTCATTCTAACACTGCACGCCCCTTTTAAAATAGTAAATTTTGACGGACCTGCACTTGAAATAAGCGAAAAAATAGCAAAAATTATAGGTTATAAAACCCAATCCGATATTGGATACCCAACCCCGGGAAGTTTTGGCACCTATTGCGGTGTAGAAAGAAACATACCAACAATTACATTAGAATTGGGAGAAGACGAGACACTTGAATGGCAAAAAGACAAGTGTTTTAAGATTTTTGATCTATTGGGCAATATTTAAAAACATATTATGTAACGAAATATTAAGTCTTTTTTATAATAAAAGGCAATATTTTTTATATATTTGTTTTTATATAAGAGTAAGCAATAACCACAATTAACCACAATTAACATACTAAACCTACCACACTAACTAACCTACACACACGAGTGAAACCAGAGAAAGATTAAAAAAGTTTTTTCAAAAGTTTCCGGGGGCTTTGATTATCAAAGCTCTTTTTTTTATGTATTAACAGGCGGAACAAATGTAATATTGCCTTCTTTGTTTATATGTAAACAATTTTTTCCGGCACCTTTCGACACATATAAGGCTTTATCTGCGGCTTCCATAATAACAAGTTCATCCTCACCGGCGTCAGGGAACGAAGAAATCCCCATACTTACCGTAACCTTAATCGTTTCACCGCTATCTATTACAACATCAATATCGGCTATTCTTTCTCTTAGTCTATGGGCAATAATAGTTGCTTCATCTCCTTTTGTTTCCGGAAATATTACAGCAAACTCCTCACCACCGTACCGAGCTGGCATATCTATTTTTCTGACAGTTTTTTCTATCATATTGGCAACTTCTCTAAGCACTTTGTCGCCGACAGCATGTCCATATGTATCATTAATACTTTTAAAATTATCAATATCCATCATTAAAACAGACATAACATGCTTGTATCTGGAGGCACGTTTCAATTCTGTATCTAATAAAGTAAAGAAATGTCTGTGGGTATACAGTTTAGTCAAACCATCCTTAGTCGCCAACTCATACAATTTAGCGTTATCAATTGCAATCGCAGCTTGATTTGCCAATGCTTCCATAAATTCCAAATCCTGTTTATTAAACAGACTATTATTTTTTTTGTTCGAAATATTTATAACACCAATAGCTTCACCTTTAGCTATTAATGGTACACACAAGAGGGAATTAACATTCGTTGTAGAGTTATAATCTTTAAAACGCGGGTCATTTTGACCTAAGTTAGATATAACAGATTTTTTTGTTGCAAAAACAGAACCAGCAATTCCTTCACCAGCTCTGATTTTCGCACATTCTATAACTCCTGAATTAATATCTTCTTCTACTTTTTTATTTGGCAAACCATAAACTACTTTAACTTGCAAAACATTTTCAGAAAAATCATAAAGCATCAAAGAGCCTTTTTCTGCCTCAATGGTTTCCAGCGCTTTGTCTAAAATAATATTCAATAATCGCTTAAGGTCATCAATAAAATTCATAGCTTGCGAAATATTGTATAGAATAGAGACATTATGCAGTGTTTTATAAATTTTGCGCATTTCTGTTTGCTGCTGATCACGTTTTAAAAACTTATAGAAAATTGGTTCTATATAATGAAAAATTTTATTCAAATAATTACATTCATCATCATTAAGGTGAACATCTTCAGGTTTAGAACCTACAGAAACTATTCCGACCAAGGTACCATCTTTACTAAACCCGCGCAAATAATGTGTGTTAATTTTCTTAAGTCCATTAGATTCAATGAATGATTTATAGAGCGTTTCACCAGTAGAACTAACAAATCTGATTAATTCACCATCTTGCAGCAAACGCCAAAATCCGTCATTGTTATCAGATAATTCCATAAAAGTAACACCATTAACAACGGTAAAAATTTCACCTTCAGGAACAAAAAATAACACATCCTCTACGCCCAATGTACTATTAACAAAAGATGAAACTTTTTCTATAAAATCATTCAAGTCAGTAGCTTGGTTAGCTATAAGACTTAACTCGAATAAATTATTTAATTCGACGAAACTTTTTTGTATATTCTCAATTTTTTGAATATTTTCTTCTGTCATGATCCCTCTGTATTTATAATACTACAATTTAACAAAATAAAATCATTAATTTACAGTATAAAAAAAAAGCCGTCCACTTAAAGGGCGGCTACTAGACTTGGGGAGGAGGTTGTATTGGGCTCAACGCCCTAACAATATCTACTTCGGCATATTGATTAAAAATCTTTAATAATATCATTCATTTGGTGTAGATATCATTTTTAAATAAACTGCTAAAGCCCATCGTGCCAGGGGGCGGGGTATCTCCTTTTATATCCGGCTGGATTTATTTCAGCATCTTACCAATGTGGGATGTTAAGCTGAGCGCAGATATTGATCCTTTCTGCAGGGCATTGTACAGTCATAATAAAATTTAATTTTTCTTTTTTTCTTTTTTTTATTTGACTTCTTTTGTTAGTTCTTTTATTTTTAAACTTTTGACTTCGTTTCTTTTTGTTTACTTCGTTTAGTAAACAATTATTGATATTTTTTCATTAACCTAAGAGAGTTTTAATTTTGCCCAAAAAATTAAAAATTTTAATCGGTTTTGTCATATAATCCAAACAACCAATACTTTTTGCAAGCTCAATGTCTTTTTCCATAGCACAAGCAGAAACAACCAAAACTTTAATATCTTTATTTAATTCTTTCAAAACATCATAACCGGATTTTTTTGGCATTTGAATATCCAAAACCAATAGATCATACTCAAACGCCTCAATTTTTTGCAAAGCTTCCTCACCATCAAACGCTTTATCTACGTCATATCCTTGACTAACAAGAATATCATACATCAGTTTCATATTTGTTTCGTTGTCTTCAGCAATCAAAATTCTAGACATTTTTTCCCTCAACTGGCAAAGAGATGATAAAGTTTGCACCCTGTCCTAAATCGCTTTCCAATCGGACATTCCCTCCCATCATATCAACAAATCTCTTTGTAATAGTCAAGCCCAAGCCTGTTGAACTGCCTGTTTTTGTATATGTATTTTCTAACTGTACAAACTTATCAAAAATCTTATCATGCGATTTTTTATCAATCCCAACCCCATTATCTTTAACTGAAATTTCAATCATTTTATCTTTTTGATAAGTAGAAATTTCAATTTTACCAGACTCTGGCGTAAATTTTAGTGCATTGCTTACAAGATTATACAAGATTTGCTGAATCTTTTGATAATCTAGACAAACACTGTCTTTATACTGATTGTTAAATACTAACTTAATTTTTTTCTTATCTGCTAACGGTGTCATTACACTAACAACTTCGTTTATAGCAACTCCAGGTAAAAACTCAGTGTAAGTCAATTTCATTGCATTGGATTCAAGCTTTGAAATATCTAAAATTTCATTTATCATACCCAAAAGATGAACCCCTGAAGTATAAATATCATTAATATATTCTGATTGTTTCTCATTAAGTTCACCAAATATTTTTGAACTTAAAACTTCAGAAAAACCGATAATTGCGTTCAAAGGTGTTCTTAATTCATGTGAAATATTAGCAATAAACTCATTTTTTGCCTTATCTGCCTCTAATATTTTTTCATTCTGCTCTTTAATAGTTATAACCGCTTTTGTTTTGTCCTGAATACTTGATTGCAATGTGCGAAGCTGTATCTTAAATACATTTGCCAACTCCGCATCTTTAACAGAATATGCAGAAACACCAGCAAGAGCAGACAAAGCAGAAACGTGTACTTCATCTAATTGTACTTTAGAAGCAACAGCCAAAAAACCAAAAACAGCTTCTCTTATTTTCAAAGGAAACAAATAAAGCAAATACCCCTTAATATCAAAGCCTGCATTTTCAGAAGATATTAACGCATAATCTTGATTTTCAAGCATCTCCATTACGTTCATATCCAAAACGAAATTCGAAAAATATTCAACATTTAACGGATATTTTAAAGTTGCGCTCTGCTCAGAAAAATAATAAAAAGCGGCAAGTGCATCTTTCGTCAATTCTTCAATTTGCTTTAAAACTTCGTCCATACAAGATTCAACGCTATTTGAAGAAGCCAAAAGTTTTGGTATGTTTTTTAATATATTTAATACTTCAAAATTTTTCATAACAAAATTATAAATAGTTTTTTAGGGCATGGCAATTTGTAAACAAAAAAGCGGTCGAGTTATTTCGACCGCTTAAATATTTTAGTCAATTATTACATTGCACCACGAACAATTTGAGCAAAACTATCAGCTTTCAAGCTTGCACCACCAACCAAAGCGCCGTCTATGTCAGATTTTGACATTTGTTCTTCGATTGTTTCCGGTTTTACGCTACCACCGTAAAGAATACGAATAGCATCGGCTGCATCTACTCCGGCAACTGATTTAACAACATTTCTAATCATTGCAATAACTCTGTTTGCTTCGTCAGAATCACAAGTTTTACCTGTTCCGATAGCCCAAATAGGCTCATATGCAATAACTGAAGCAGCTACATCATCTGCATTTATTCCATCCAATGCAGCTCTGATTTGGCTTTCGATATGTGTATCAGTAACACCTGCTTCTCTTTGTTCAAGAGTTTCACCACAACAAATAATCGGAATTAATCCGTTTGCTATAATTGCTTTAGCTTTTTTATTAATCATTTCATCTGTTTCTGAGAAATATTGTCTTCTTTCAGAGTGACCAATAATTACATACTGTGCACCTGCATCTTTAACCATTTCTGTAGAAACTTCGCCTGTGTATGCGCCTTGTGCTTCATAATAGCAATTTTGAGCAGCTAATTTAACTTTACCGCAACCACAATCATCCATAGTTTTTTTTACAACATATAATGATGTGAACACAGGAGCCACAACAACCTCAGGCAACTCTGCTTTGTCAATAGGACGAAGCTCTGCCATAAGTGCATTCACAAGCTCAACTGATTCTGATTGAAACTTATGCATTTTCCAGTTTCCAGCGATAATAGGTTTTCTTGCCATAATTTTATCCTCTAATAAATCTGTACCCCTTAATATTATTGCAAACACCATCTCTTTTCAAGCAAAAAATAGTTAATGCATGTTTAATTAAAAAATGATATAATTGTAAAAAGATGTAAATTTTCGCTGGAATTTTTAAAGTTCAAAATACAAGATACCGATTATAAAATATCAGCTATTGTGAGGGTTGGCATGTCACAAATTGAAATGAGCAAAACAGAATTTCTACACGACAGTATAGAACAAATTCTAAAAGCAGAGATTACAAGTGAAAAACACACAATATTGCTTGTTGACGATGAAGAAAACAATCTTCAATTATTGAAAAGAACTCTTCGCGGGCAATATGATATTTTAACAGCTACTGACGGAAAACAAGCTCTTGATATTATTAATGAACAAGGACATGACATATCCCTTATTGTAAGCGACCAAAGAATGCCAGAAATGACAGGTACGGATTTTCTAAAACAAATAAACAAAACACATCCTGATATAATTAAAATTCTTTTAACAGGTCAAGCTGATACTGAAATAATGGTTGAATCTATTAACGAATGCCAAATATATCAATACATATTAAAGCCATTTGACCCTGTAGATTTATCTGAAACAGTAAAAAGCGGAATAGATAAATTTGATCTATCAAATACAAAAATAGAAATGCTAAATGATTTAAGAGAGCTTTTCTACAAAACAATAAAATCCATTTCATCAGCACTTGATGCTAAAGACCCGTACACACATGGTCACTCACTTCGTGTAACTCTATACTCGCTTATATTAGCAAAAGAGTTGGGACTTGATGACAAAACACTAGAAGAAATAGAAACAGCCGGTCTTTTACACGATATAGGTAAAGTAGGAATCCCTCAAAAAATTCTTTGTAAACCAGGGAAACTTACAGACGAAGAATTTGAAATAATGAAGTCTCACACCGAACAAGGTGAAAAAATTGTTAAAAAAATAAAAAAACTAGATGTTATATCCAACTGGCTAAAATCTCACCACGAAAGATGGGATGGGCATGGATACCCAGCTGGTTTAAAAGGTGAAGATATCCATATTTCTGCAAGAATAATTGCTATTGCCGATACGTATGATGCAATGACTTCTACTCGTTCATACAGAACAGCATTAACTCACGAAGTCGCTATCTCTGAAATTGCAAAATGCGCAGGTTCTCAATTTGACCCAAATTTAGCGAAATTATTTATCAATATTCAAGACGAAATTCTTGCCGCAAAAGAAAATCCAGAAATATATTATAAAAAATACAGCTACCTACAAAATGCATTAGGAATAGAATTTTAAGATTTGTAAACACTATTTTTTAGCCGAAACCCTAGTAACACTAAGGTTTTACTAAAGCTTGTTTTTTATTTTAATTTTTAGGCTCAAGATATTTTGATTTATGCCGATACTATTATTAACAAACAAGTAAGGGAAATAAAAAATATGAGTATCAACGAAATTTACAACTTATCAAACATTTATCAAGCTAACAGATATGTGAACGTGCATTCTACTACAGCTGAAAAGCAAACACAAACTCAAGGTGGTTTATTCCAATTCAACACAAACCAACAACAAAATCAAAATTTATTATTAATGCCAAGTTCTAACGAATACGATGATGAATTTACAGCAAAAGCTAAAGAAGGCTCTCTCTTAAACTTTCTTATTTAGTTTTCACCGTCGCCCATTTGAAGTTCTTGTACAACTTCATCACTACCCATGTTGATTATTTGAAAACCAAACTTGGCTCTAAATAGGTGACGAACTGTTTCTGACTGAATTTCATACATCATTTTGTTAAACAAGTCATAAGCTTCTCGTTTATATTCAATAAGCGGATCCTTTTGTCCATACGCACGCAAACCGATACCTTCTCTAAGCATATCTATATTGTGCAAATGGTCAATCCATTTATTATCAACAACACGAAGTAAGATATCTCTTTCCAAACCTCTCATAAGGTTTCCTGCGGTATATGGGGTTTGCAACTCAGCATTTTCTTCATACTGACTCATAACTTTATTGTAAAAATTAATCGTATTTTCTTCATGTTGCTTATAAGCATTTAATGCGAGATTTTTTAGTTTATCATACAACAAATCAAATTTCAGCCCTTGAACATCTTTAACATCGAATTGGCTCAACTGAGGCATCATTGAATGTATTTCTCTCACAAGCCCCTGAACATCCTCATAAAGGTACTCATCAGGGTTCATTTCTGGAGAAATATAGCTACTAATTATACGATGAGTTTCTCTTTCAATCATATAATTGATATCTTCTCTTAAGTCAGTTCCGTTAAGAACCTTACGACGTTGAACATAGAACTTTTCACGTTGCATATTCATAACATCATCATACTCTAACACGCTTTTTCTTATATCAAAGTGATAAACCTCAACTTTTCTTTGTGCTGATTCAATTTGACGAGTAATCAAGCCGTGCTCGATAGCCATATCATCTTCAACATTAAGCATATTCATAATATTGATAACTTTTTCACCACCAAAAATACGCATCAAATTGTCTTCTAGGGAAAGGAAAAATCTTGTAGAACCAGGGTCACCCTGACGAGCAGCACGACCTCTTAATTGGTTATCAATACGGCGTGATTCGTGACGCTCAGTACCAATAACATGCAAACCACCCGCCTCAATAACTTTTTTATGGTCCTCTTCACAAGTCTTTCTAGCTTTTTCGAGTGTATAATTTTTTATCGTTTCATAATTTGGAGACTCAGGAGTAACACCTTTTTTCTCTAGCTCTTCTTTTGCCAAATACTCTGGGTTTCCGCCCAATAGAATATCCGTACCACGACCTGCCATATTTGTTGCAATAGTAACTGCACCATAATGACCAGCCTGAGCAATAATATATGCTTCTCTTTCATGATGTTTAGCATTCAATACGTTATGCTTAATACCTTTTTCTTTAAGCAATCTTGAAAGATATTCAGAACGGTCAATACTAATTGTACCAACCAAAACCGGACGTCCAAGCTTATTCATTTCAATAATTTCTTCTACAACTGCATTATATTTTTGAACTTCGCCTTTGTAGACAACATCACTCATATCTTTTCTGATATCTTTTTTGTTTGTTGGAATAACCGTAACCTCAAGATTATATATTTTACCAAATTCCGCTTCTTCGGTCATTGCAGTACC
>JAZTXF010000083.1:0-64109 GCA_045636305.1 Candidatus Gastranaerophilaceae bacterium
CCCGAACTTATGAATATGTTTAAGGAAGCGGCAGACATAAAAACGGCAGATACTTTAAATCTGCCGAGACCCGAAGCAGAATATCATAATGTTGTTGCTCATCCGACAGAAACGCAAAAAGGTTTGGTTAGTGAATTATCCGAAAGAGCTGCCGCCGTTCATTTGGGTAATGTTGACCCTTCGGAAGATAATATGCTGAAAATAACATCTGACGGCAGAAAGCTTGGTCTTGACCAAAGAATTATCAATCCCGATTTCGCAGATGAAGAAGGTACAAAGGTTAACCTTTGCGTTGATAACATTGTCAGAATTTATGAAGAAGGAAATGCAGATAAACTGACACAGCTTGTATTCTGTGATATATCCACTCCGAAAACCAAAACAGCGGCGAAAGCAGAACCGACACTTACAAATCTTGACCCTATCCCCGAAAAGTCTTTTACAGTTTATGAAGATATACGGGATAAGTTGGTTGCAAGAGGAGTTAAACCCGAAGAAATCGCTTTTATTCACGATGCAAATACGGAAGAAAAGAAGAAAGATTTATTTGGAAAAGTCCGTTCAGGTAAAGTCCGTGTTCTTATGGGCAGTACATCAAAAATGGGTGCAGGTACCAACGTGCAAGACAGACTGATTGCACTTCACGATTTGGATGCACCGTGGCGTCCGGGTGATCTGGAACAGCGAAGCGGCAGAATTGTCCGTCAAGGTAATCAGAATGAAAAAGTACATATTTACCGATATGTAACCGAGTCAACATTCGATGCTTACCTTTGGCAGACACTTGAACAAAAACAGAAGTTCATATCACAGATTATGACTTCAAAATCTCCCGTGCGTTCCTGCGAAGATGTTGACGAAACAACTCTTTCCTTTGCGGAAATCAAAGCTCTTTGTGCGGGTGATGAACGCATTAAGGAAAAAATGGATTTGGATGTCGATGTGGCAAAGCTGAAGCTTATGAAAGCGAGCCATCAGAACCAGCAATTTCGACTTGAAGATAATATTCTCAAAAACTTTCCGCAACAGATAAAGCAATACGAAGAATATATTAACGGATTCCAAGCCGATATTCAGACTGCAAAAGACAATTCACATCCACCCGAAGGATTTGCCGGAATGACCGTTCGTGGTGATTTCTTGACTGACAAAGAAAATGCGGGTGCAGCTCTCATTGATGCAATGAAAGATGTGAAAATCTTTATGGACACACCGATAGGTTCTTACAGAGGATTTGATATGTCATTGTCGGTAGAAGATTTCGGCAAAAAGTATGTCCTTACTCTCAAAGGCAAAATGTCCCACAAAGTAGAACTTGGCAAAGATCCGAGAGGTAATCTTATTCGTGTTGATAATGTGCTTGATTCCATAACAAAGAGATTGAATGATACTCAATTAAGACTTGATAACGTTAAAACTCAGATGGAAAATGCGAAAGCCGAACTCGGCAAACCTTTCCCGCAAGAGGAAGAACTGAAAATCAAGTCTGCAAGACTTACAGAGCTGAACATTGCTCTGAATATGGATAAGCCTGAAGCTCCGTCAGCGGAAAATGCTATTGCCAAAAGCAGCAGACCGTCAATTATGGATAAGTTGCAGATGGCAAGTGCAAAAAGTAAAACCACTATCCCAAAAGCAACAGAAAAAAAGAAAACGGAGGAAGTTTTATAAATGGATTTGTCAATCAGACCAATCAAACCCGAAGAAATACCGTTTTCATATACTCAGTCACAGAATGACAATATAGAAAGCGGTTGTATCGGTTTTCTCCGTGGGGATTTCGACACAAGCGGCAAAGGTTTTTACACCACTTGGGAAGATAAAGTAAAGTTTTTAAAAACAGATGAATTCAAAAGAGAATTTGATGATGTTATCAATTCTTTGCGATTCGGTTATGGAGAGCTTCTGAAAGACAGAAGCTCTCTTTCTGCTTATTGTCACAACAATCCCGATGGAGTTATCGAAGGTAACTACACCAAAGAATACGGTTTCAGAGTTGATACCGATGAACACAGCTACATTTTGAGATGCAATCCCACCAAAGGCGATTACAACTTTTATGTTTACGCTTATGACCGTGAAACATTTGAAAAACATCTTAATGAAATAGGAGGTAAAGATATGGGTACAGAAGAACTGAAAAGCACTCTGTATGATATGATGCACGCAGAACAGCAGAATTACAGAGAATGGCTTATGAAACAGCAACCCGAAGAAATTTTAAGTCACACTTACGAATTTACAGTTCGTGAGGATATTCTTGTTGCCCTCGAGCAAGTTGAACTTTCAGATAATCTTATGAAAGCATTGATGGATTCACCTTCACCGTTGCAGGAAGTTTATGAAATGTTTGCGGACAAAGAAACAGATTATATGCAGACTTTAAGAGATACAATAACGGAAACGGCAGAGCACAATTTTGAAGTTCAAGCAGAATCAAAAAAGATGATTACAGTTTTAACTGTAAGACCCGGAGAAGAACCAACAATAGATGAAATAGATTCCGAACTTGAAAATCTGCAGGAACTGGTAGGTGGATATATCGAGACGATTTATCCGTATGAAGATCTTGTCGGAATTATTTGCAGGGAAGAAGCCGAAAGTGATGGTTTACTGTTAAACCGAACATTGTATGATGAAGTAAATGATATATCTGACATTGTTGCAGGAACATTTTTTGTTGTAGGTCTCGGAGAGCAATACTTTTGCTCTCTTACGGATGAACAGATTGAAAAGTATTCAAAAATTTTCGCATCACCTGAAATGTTCTTTGTGCTTGACGGTAAGACTCAAGGTGTTCCGTATAACGATCCGAGTAAATATCCACTTTATGAAAAATCTTTCTCTGAAGCAAGAGACAGAGATGAGATAACAGCTTACAGGCTTTCTGCAAGAGCAGATAATATGTGTAAAACCGCTATTGAAGCTGCTATAAGCGACAACTATTCAGACAGCAAACTCGACCCCGAAGGTGCGAGAAAGGTTGTTGAAAATTTCGGTCTTGACCGTGTAAAGAAAATCCTTGCTCTTACTTGTATCGTAAAAGATTATGACGGCAGAATATCTGGCGAAAATAAGGCTTGGGCAAAAACAGTTCGCCCGAATGACGTGAAAGATAAAATTGATTTATCTCTTGTTGTTGACGGTGTTAACCCCGGTCTTACAGATATTTTTGTCAGACAAGTAAAAAGAATAGAAACCGAACATTCCGAAAAGAAACCTTCTGTTTTGAAAAAACTTGAATCGGCAAAAGAAAGTGTTGTGTCTCCTTCATCGGCACCGAAGAAAAAAGAACAGGTGTTATAAATGAGAAAGCGTAATAGGGATAATGCGGTTTTATTTTGGGTTTCTAATGAAGAAAAAGAAGCTATCAAAAAGAAAATGGAGTTGTATGGTTCTCAAAATATGAGTGCTTATATTCGCAAAATGGCTATTGACGGGTATGTTATAAACTTTGATATACCTGAGTTAAAAGAAATAACTCGCTTGCTTCGTTATACAAGCAACAACATAAATCAAATTGCCATAAAAGTTAATGAAACTGGAGTAGTGTTTCAAAATGAAATTAAAGAAATCCAAGAAAATCAAGCTCAACTTTGGTGTATGCTCGATAAGATAATTGCAAGATTTTCAAAGGAAAAATGATGTCTTTGCGAAAATTCTATTTTTCATATGAATTAAAAATGAAATGCAGGTCAGTGCTTCCTAACCTCGAACAAATATCGAGATTAGAAAGCCAAACTAGGTTATCCTTTAAAGCTTTTTCATAAAGATAAACCTTGACCCTTATCAATCTGCTTCGTCATTCCAGTCTACCTAGAACAGATGTTAACGTTAACGATTGCATCACCAGACTTTGTAACTTTGCAGACAACTAAAAAAGAAAACCGATTGTTAAACAATCGGTTTTATATAGTATAGTTTAAAGATTCAATTAGTTTAAGTATACAATTTTTAGACTGTCCAAACTTTGTTTGAGTTTTATTTGGAATGGAGAATGACAATTCGTCATCTTCTGTTGAATCATTTTCTGAAAGTTCTAAAATTGTTCTTAATGCTGTTATTAGTATCAATACATTTTCGCTAACTTTATTAATTATGTCGTAGTCTTTTAAATAGTTTTCCGACAAAATAGCCTCCAGTTTTTGGTGTAAATCGCAAAGTGCTTGTATACTCTTTTCTAAATCTACATTGCTATTTTTATCGATATGTTGCAAATTCTCAACATTTTTCTTGATTTTATACAAAACGATGCGTAAATCATTGTTAATTATACGATTGTTTTTGAATAGAAAAAAAGCAATGTTGGGAATAGCTAAAATACAACCCGTAAAAACTGCGATTATTAATTCTTCAAAAACATCACAACATGACATCTTATAACCTAAACAAAGAACAAACCCACATATCACAGGTAATATTGTGATGCTAATCAACATATAAATACTATCTTTTTTCATTTATCATCGTCTTCTTTTACGAACACAAATTTTGCTAACCCATCCAGTAGCGGTTCCCTTGTCATCTTTAATCTTGATTTCGGTATCGGAACCTTTTTTTCTGCGGTCAAAAATTACGACCTGAGTGTTTTCAGGTATACCCTGAACAGCTTTTTTGGTGTACATAATATCTCCGATATTATACTTCATAATTAATCACTCCATTCAAATTATGTCGAGTATATTTTTGAACACTAATCCCAACATATCGTTGCTTTGGGATTGTTATCATTTATAATTTGATAGTAGGACATCATTGATGCCCCTATTGCTGTCGATTCCGCAAGTTTGCTACCAACAATTATTTTGCAGTTTCTAGAAGAAAACGTCAATGATATGCTATTCATATAAGACTCCAAATCTTCTTTGAAACCATTAATTCTTCCTAAAACATGATTAGATATTATAATTGTATCAACATTTAATACATTTACAATTATGTTAACCGCCCTACCTATCAAGCGTAAAAGAACTCTATATCTATAGGGATGATCATTTTTAAAACTATCAATTTTTTTAACTTTAGAATTGAAATCCTTAACGCTATTTGAATTAAAAACCTTAACCCTAATAAGTTTTTCAAGACAAGTTTTATTTCCGCACGCACAAGGATTAGACTCCAATTTGATGTTTTCTATTCCAAAATATGTATTAAAATCATCTTCCTCTTTTTGGTTGCGGTAGGGTATGTCCAAATAATCCATATCAACATGCCCTAACTCGCCGAAAGCACCAGTAGAACCGGAAACAAGCTGATTGTTTAGGATATAACTTATGCCTAAACCAAATTCTTGAAAAAGAAATACTATGTCATTACCAAGCTTGTTTTGGGGCAAAGCGATATCAAAAGAGTTTTCCTTTTCATAAACTAAAGCTGCGACATTGTCGTGACAAAATGATAATAATATTTTGTTACTAATAGTTCTATCAATAAGATTAGATTTAATTATCTTATTTGTAGGCATTCCAACTAAACTGGGAATGTTTGGGCAGAAAATAATCTCATCTGATGATTTATCTATTATACCTGGAAGGGAAATACCGATTGAAATTAAGTTTATCCTATTGTTTAGTTGTTCAATAAAGTCAAGAACTTTCTCAACAACTAAAGAACATATACTATTAATTTCAAAGAACTCTAAATAATCATTTGTAGGGGTGTAAGTAAAATGTGTTTCCGTAATATTCAGATTTGACAAACTTTCAATCTGGCTTAAAAAACTACGAAACCGCTCATCTGTTTGTATGTTGATTGGTGAAAATTTGAAGTCAGTTAAAACAAAATCGATCTTCGTTGCATCTAAAGATATACCCATAAAAATTCCATATTGGGAATTTATCGTGAATGTTTTAGCATTTAAACCTTCCAACTGCAGAATTAAACCATGTTCAAGTAAACGTTCAATAGATGATTTAGCTGTCGGCCAGGAATTTCCAGTGTTCGCTGCAACACTTTTGATGTCTGCGGAACTCAAATGTCTAATAACATTTAATGTGCAACCTTCATCAACCAAAATACCATTGTAATTATCTAAAGAAGACATATCTACTCACCATTTACAATCTAACATGTTTTTTGCTTTATGTCAAGCGGTTTTAATGGTTTTAAAAAATGTTTTTTATAATATCTCAAAAATTTTTTGGAGCATTTATCAACGAGCTTTAAGAAAGTGTTTTATGTTGTATTCATAGTTCAAGTATTTCATTTTATATTATACTATATTTCATCAATAATTGCAATGAAATTTTGCAAAAAAAAACAAAATTTTCCAAAAAACAGTTCGTTTCTAGTATAATAGTTTTGGTACAAAATATAGTAATATATGAAAATAATAAAACTTAAATTTTTATTAAGTAGTTTTATATTTATCTATGTTTATTTTGTTTGAAATTATCTAAATAATATATCTATTTTTGAATTTTTTGTAAACATTGAAAATTTTTGCGTAACATTTCCGTTTTTTGTCATATATATATGGATTTCAAATTGGAGATAAATATGACAGAAGTTGAAAAAAGAGCAAGAATTGAAGTTTTGGAAATGCTAATCGAACATGAACTGAGTCTTGGCTATAAGGATTTCGATGCGGATTTTGTAGCTGAGTGTGTTGAATTATGTCTTGCACTTCAAGGAATAAAATTTGTACCCG
The DNA here is from genome assembly GCA_045636305.1 of Candidatus Gastranaerophilaceae bacterium. GTDB lineage: Bacteria > Cyanobacteriota > Vampirovibrionia > Gastranaerophilales > Gastranaerophilaceae > RGIG2134. The sequence continues at coordinate 6,650 of JAZTXF010000083.1, forward strand.
AAGAAATTGAAAAAGGAAAAAACAAGTTGTTAGAACTAATGAGAGAAAAAAGTAAGGAGATGGAAAACGGCAGTAACGAGAATACTTAAAATTCATAACAGTCCAAGGCTCGGTTCGCTTGTAACATTGAAACAACGAATCGAGTACGGATTAAACCCTATAAAGACCGATGAAACAAATCTTGTTTCAACTTATGGCTGTGATAAAAACACTGCTGCCTCTGAATTTGCATTTTCACAAGCAAAGTATTATTCTCAAACAGGCAGAACTCCAAAGAACACTGTGCTTGCTTATCAGATTCGTCAATCGTTTAAGCCGGGAGAAGTAACACCCGAAGAAGCCAATGCAATAGGCTATGAGTTAGCTGAAAGATATTTAAAAAGCAAGTTTGCTTTTATTGTGGCTACTCACATTGATAAAGCTCACATTCATAATCACATTTATTTCAACTCGGTGTCACTCGATTGCACTCATAAGCATCGTGATCGCAAACGTTCAGGAAAAGATGTTGCTCGATTAAGTGACTTGATTTGCATTGAACATCAGTTATCTACAATAACCAATCCGCAACACAGAGATACATCATATACAAAATGGGTGGGATACACACCGTATCTCTCCCATCGTGATTTGTTACGAAATGATATTGATGAAGTTATATCTATGATGCCAAAAGATTTTGATAAGTTTCTTGAACTTATGAAAGAACGAGGATATGAAATAAAGGTTGGCAAACACATTGCTTTCAAGAAGAAAGAACAGAAAAAATTTGTCAGACTGTGTTCTCTTGGTGAAGGTTATACAGAAGATAAAATCCGATTAAGTATTTCAGAAAGAAAGGTTAGAATCTCAAAATCAAATCAAAAACAAACTGACAAAACAAGTTTGCTTATTGATGTTCAAAAGAAACTTGATGAGGGTAAAGGACAAGGTTATGCTAATTGGGCGAAGGTGTTTAACCTTAAACAAATGGCAAAGACTGTAATGTTTTTGCAGGAGAATGATTTTGAAAATCTTGAAAAACTTTCAGATGATATATCTGCTCTTTCGCAGAAAATCTCGGATATGAAAAGTGAAATAAAGAACTTGGAAACTCGTCTGACAGAGCTTTCCACGCTCAAAACCCAGATAATCAATTACGCTAAAACTCGTGAAGTTTTTGAACAATACAAGGCTTCAGGATATTCAAAAACTTTTCTTGCCGAACACGAAGGCGAACTTATTTTGCACCGTGCGGCAAAGAAAGCATTTGATGAACTCGGAGTAAAGAAATTACCTTTAGTTAAATCTATAAATAAAGAGTTTGATGAAGTGTTAAAGAATAAAAAAAGTTTGTACTTGCAGTATCATTCTTCAAACGAAAAGTACAGAGAAATGCTGAAACATAAAGCAAACATTCAATCAATTCTTGGTGTTACTGTTTCCGAAAAAGATAACAAAAAAGAACAGGAACAATCACATTAAAAGTAACAGCCTCAAGGACATAAAAATCCTTGGGGCTGTATTTTGGGTTTAGCTTCGGAGAAGCGTAGCTCGAAAAGAAATTGCAAAATTTCCTTTTCGATTTGTAGGGGTTTGGGGAAGATAATTCACCAACAAGAAATCAAATTTCTATTTGATTTGCGAGTGTGTATATACACTTGCCCTGCTTGCCACCAACCAATTTCAGTTTACTTTCTTCTAAAATTGTTGCTGATTTGATTGTAACTTTCTGTTAAATAGAATAAAATATACCGATATGAGTAGACGTGTATTGACATTTTTTTAGCAAATAAATATAATGATTATAGAAAGATAAAACTCGGCGAAACCGTAGTGTCGCTTGTGTGTTTTTTTATTTGACAAATACAAAGTCTTTTGATATAATGAATCTGTTTAGATGTTATTATTTTATGTTTTTTATTGGAGAATGTGAGCATATGAACACAAACGTATATAATATGACTAAAAAAAATGTTGCAAAAGCTTTAGGTGTAAATAACTTCATTGAAATTGTTAAAGCTAACGAAGAGCAACGCGATTTAATAATTTCTAGTGCACAAAAAAGGCTTAAATTAAAATGCAATATTAAACTCAGAAATTTGTCATCAGGTAACCCCTATATCATGTTGGGACGAAAAGTTAATTCTAAGGGGAAACTTGTGAAATGACAGATAACGAAAAAATACAGAAATTTATTGAAAGAGAATATGAGTTTTATAGCGAGGGATTAATACCATATATTGATTTAGTAGAAGTTTATTTTGGAGCTATACCAGATGGTCTATTAAATGAAATCAGAAAATTTGTTGGTCATATTTCTAGCGCTACCATCGAGACAAAAGATAATATTAATGTTAGAATAGAAAATGTTAATGCTGCACATAAACACTTAAGGCGTATTCTTTTAGATTGTTATAAGTTGATGTGTATCCATCAGCAGAACTATATTAAGACTTTCCAAAAAAAGTACAAGCACTATAACACTAACGATGTTGATGATGGTAATTTCGATATTGTTTTACATAAAAAAATCAAAGCAGCAAACAATGCTTTTAAAGAAGCAAAAGACGCTGATAATACTGGAAAAAATGATAAATCAATGAGTAAATACACTTTAGAAACTGATGTTACTCAATTAGGTAGTTTTGTAGATGAGTTAGATGAGGTTTATGGAAAATATTGTAATGCCTATAATATTTTTTGTGAAGCTACCAGTTATATTGATGATCATTATGAAGGTGTTGTAAGAGTAGCAAGAAAACATATTGTTAGTAAAATTATTTCTTTTGCTGGTTGGGCAACAAGTATAGGTTTGGCAATTTTTTTGTATTTTTTGCAAAAGTAATCAGATAAAAATGGTGATACAGTTTTTGTATCACCATTTTTTATTCATCGTACCATATTTAACTTGAATAATTAAATTGTTCAAATCATAAAAGCATTTTAAAATTAAACTATTCTTTTTATTTTTATTTTTAAATACTACTACAATGTCTAGGTATTAAAAAAGAACCACTAAACTTTTCGAAAAGGTTAGTGGTTCTACTAGCAGAAAAACTTTTCAATCTTGGTTTAAAATAATAATTGAAAATCCAAAATCTTACTTTAGAGCAATATGAAACCAATTTTTACACTCTTTTTTTACAACATACCCTTGTCCATATTCCAACTCATAAGTTCCGTTTACATAATACGGTTTCTTGTTTTCTGCGGAATAAACAAGAGAGTATCTGCCGTCAGAAGTATGAAAATAAACCATTTTTTCTTTTTTTAAATAGCATTTGTCTAAAAGAGGACGATTCATTGAGAAATGAACCGCCCTCTTTTTTAGTTAGAACAGATTATAATCCATACAGAATATATAAAAATTAGATAAGAACCAATGGTTCATTTTCCGGTGTTAAGTTGATTGAGTTTGTTTCAAGCGTTCCAGTCCTAATATCAATGAATTCTTGAGGAATATGTACTGAAAATGCATTTGTATATGTATACCAGTTTCCATCAGACTCTACATATACATCATATAAATAATCGCCAGCTTGACTATAAATGTATCCTGCAGTCCATATTAAGTTATCTCCATCCTCAACCACAGTTCCGTGACCAGTATCACGGTATAGATAATAGTTAAATCCATGAGTCTTATCATAGAAACGTATAGAAGAAACAGTGTTATCAGTTACAAAAGTTTTGTACGATACAACTTGACGTGGTTCTATTTCGTGTGTAACAGTTACACTTTTGAGATGCGGTTCTGTTTCGGTTACTTCACCAACGATCTCTCCATTTTCTGTTATGAATAATTGCGTATCCTCAGGAAGAGTATCTTCGGAAACATTAACGAGGAACTCTTTGCCAGGATATAATGAAACATCATTAAACACTTTAATTTCGGATTCTTCGGTCGTACCTGCTGTTCCAACAGCAAAATCCATTGAACCGTAATCATAGGCTTCAATTTCAACGCTTGCAACATCTACTCCTGACGGGATAAAGAACATTTTTTCGCCGCTATCGGTAATCCACGATACAATGGCTGTGTTTGTAATTTCAGGATAAGTTACGCCTTCTTCCTGATTTTCATAAGCTATTATATTGCCATCGCTGTCCTTAATAGTTACACCTACAGGGCATTTGATTCTTGCAATCCAAGGAAGTAAACCTCTTGTTTTAGATTCGGCAGACTCCGCCATTATTGTATCATATGTCATGTTGGGATGCGCTTTCATCCAATTCATATAGACTGCCATCGAGTGACTAAACAAACCTAATGTTTCTATTTCTTGTTCTGTGCTATATGGCATATTGAGCGGAATATCAATGCCATATCTTGACCAAATATTGATAGCAGGTAACAACCAAGAAGTGGGCACGTAAGTAACTACATCGTTGGTGTTTAAAATATTAAATATATTTGTCGGTTGTGTTATTGTTGCATCAAGTGGATATGCTTCAACTTGAGGTGTAGCAAATGTATAGGAATAAACATCACTTGCACCCTCTGTTTTATTCAATTCTGCCGCAACAAGATTTGCAATTGCAGCACCAAGACTGTGACCTGTCACAAGAACAATGGGATTAGTTATATTGTACTTCTCCAAATATCCTTTGCAAGAATTACACCCATTTCCACCACAGTTTTCGCACTCATCTTTATATCCATATAACGACTTTAGAATCGTATCTCTACCAGCATCAAAGCCATCTGTGTTGATGTGCATTTGTGTAGCTAAATCCATCCACCAGTCTTCCGGAGTGACTGAACCACGAATTGCAATAACCACCAATTGTCTTGTTATACTGTTTGAAGTTTCAGATGAATCTTCACTCAAAACAACTGAGTCAGAAATTCCCATATCATTGCTGTATACCCTGAAATAATTTTCGGCATTGATTCTATCGGTAAAACTATCATTAGATAAAACAACATCTTCAGTTCCCCGAGCAATACTTCCAACTGCATAATTATCGTTTCCTCCATTTGAATTAATAATATTTTGTTCTGTCAAAACAATTTCTCTATGCCCAATCACATGAGCAGCAACACTATCGTCATCTTCGTAATTGAACATTGTTGCCTCAAATCTCTTGCTCTCAAGGTCTGCCTCGGCAGTCTTTGATGAGTCTGCGAATTCACCTTGCATAAATCCACTTGGTATACCGGGAATCATTTCGTTAGAAATTGGATTATATGCTGCATAACTCAACTCCATAGCCCAAGTTGCAAGGGCATGATTGTATTCAGATGAAGATTTTAGCGTTAAGGTTTCATCCTCCGCAATATCAAACAAATACTCTGTTACAGCATCGTATTGTTTTAATGTTATTGCTGTTGACACATTATAACCTTCTGTGTCTTGTAAGGTTATCGTGCCAATTCGCGTTTTTCCTCCAGAGCTATTCTCTTCGTTATACACGTTTTCGCTGATGCTGATTGATAAAGTTTCAGTAAAAGGAGAGTTGACATCATCTGTTCTATTAATATGGTTTAACATCTGATTGTCAGAATTGGAATATGTCCATTCTACATTTGATGTCACTTTCACTTCAACCGTTTTTCCTTTACTATCAATTTTAAAATATGATTGATCGACAACAATGGAGGGAACTGCACCCAACTGTGTAACATTTACAGTACCTATTACCGAACCTCCAGAACTGATTAAAACAATACCTGTTCTAGGTTCTACACTTGTATTTTCAGATACATTTATAACAAATGATGAAGTACCTGTTCCGTTTGATGGTGTTGTTGTTATCCATGACTGATTAGTAGTTATAAGCCATTCTTTGCTTGAAGTTACGGTTATTGGCTGACTGGTACTAGTTGCAGCATCAAAAGTCTCACTAGAAGTATTAACTCCAGAAGGAAGATAAGTAAAAGTCATAGCAGGACGATTTGCTGAGTCAGATACTCTAGATGAATGGAAATCAATTTGAACATTATCATTCTCATCTGAAGAAGCAAACATTAATCCGTTATTAACTCCAGTGTCATACCATCTTTGAACTGCGCTTGTGATGTCAAAAACAAATTTTGTTTTACTACCACTTGCAAATATGTAATCAAGACATTCAGCACCTTTACCATTATAACTATTTGCTGAATTGCCAAATGGTTGGTTGTTCCATGAAACTGTATCGGGAGACCATTCTGCAACATTGCGGCAATCATACACCTCGATATCTATATCATCCTCGAACATTTCTCTATAGAAATAGTCCATAGTTAAAGTGAAGTTAGCGTCTGTAATTACGCTTGCCGTAGGGATAGTTGGTAATGTGATTTTAACATATGTTCTAGTAATATTGGTAAGATTTCTTCCAACTCGGATTTCTTTTTTTACCCTCGGAGAATTAGCATACAATCCATTGATTACAAACACATCGTTTATGTTTGAGTTCAACAACTGAATCGTAGGGTCGATTACCACAGGAAATACTCTTTCAGGGTCATTAATCCACTCAGCATTTGCAACAAGTGTCATAACATATTCATCACCATTTGGCGTAAGTGACATTTCTATGTCTATGCTTTCTGCTTTGTTTGAGTCATACATATATGGAGCTTCAATAAAGAAAATAGTTTCATTAGGATTGCTCGGCTCAATCAAACTTATAGAATTATCGGGGTTTACAATAGGCGTAAGTCCGTCAAAATCCATATCGAAGCTATAGATGTATTCAGATTGAGGCTCGTAAACAACGATGTTTTCTTTAATGCTGTTGCTGGTTACGATGTATTCAAAATCTGTGTCAGGCATAATTTCTTTGTATGCAACTGCACTTGATTGATTGTCAACAGTCATTAATTCTGCATTATAAGCCTCTACATCGTTGCTATTCAAGGTGGATGTGGTCGATATATTATTAATACTTTTAACTGTATTAAGTTTTGCAACTTCTGTGTTTGATGAAAGTGCATCAAGTTCAACTACAGATGCAGAAGTTTTCAAGGAAACATCCTTTTGGTTTGAATTTAAACCAAATCCAATTTCATAGCCTTTATTCTGAGCTGTTATTTTTTGCCCGTCAGAAAAACTCTGCGGCACACTTACCGATAAACCACCGGCTTTGGTTGTATAGGTAGGTCTGCCCGATTCACTCAAAGTTGTTCGGTCAAGAGATAAGCTGTTGTCAATTTCTTTCCATTCACCATTTTCATAGTAGTGTACGGGTGCTGAGTATGTAGCTGCAATGTAAGAGCCATCCTCGCAAAGAAAGTGTTTTACAGATTCTTCTCGTAATTCCGTTACCTCTCTTACAATTTTTGAGGTTGTTTCTTCAGTAAGCAAGTTCTGAACAGCAAGAGAAACAGGAACGGCACTGACTAAAAGTGCAAGTGCGATCATAATTGAGAATATACGTTTTACAAGTAATTTCTTTTTCATAGGGTTATGACACCTCTTTTCAATTTGTTGGTTAGTAGATTTAATTTATTTGCGAATTGAACCATTGGAATCACCCACTTTTATATCTGTTCGTATCAAACTACAACAACAGGAAACTCTAAGGATATACTGTCAATATCTTCTTCAGTATCCCAATTAAAAACAGCTGTTCCAGTATATTCGCCCTTATCAAACATTGTTATTTTTGCGTGTTCAAGTCCCATACTTCCGTCATCAGTCCATCCAGGTAAGAAGCATATTGTTTGTTCGAACGATTCGCCAGGGAGAAGAGTTTCACTTCTTTCTAAAAGTTCCATTTCTTTTCCTAAAGTGTTACAGTCAATAAATTTCTTATTGCTATTGTCCGAAATATTTGTTTCGATTTCTAAATGCATATTAGGGGTGCAATACGGAAGGGAATAAGTTATACTTTCAGAAGAAGTGTTTGTTATTTTTGCAAGAACATAAAACTTTTCTCCAAATACAACATTTTTAGGTGAGTACACCGATAATACAATTCCGTTATGACTGTTTGTATATTTATTCATATCTTCCGCTACAATGCTTGGATTATTGATTAATGTTGATGTTCCCGTACTATCAAGCAAAGATTCGGTTGACTTTTCAGCCTCCGTGATAGTTGTTCTATTATTTATTGTTGTATGAAATGATTGATTAGGGAAACTACTTTTAGTACTTGACCGAGAATGATAAGTCGTTGTTAAATCAACTTTATTGCAGGAACAAAGCGTAGTTACCACACATAGCAGAACAATCAAAAAAGTTCTCTGTTTTTTAAACATAATCATTTACTCCTTGAATCAATGCCATGCCACTGCATAGTCAAATGTGTTTGTCCCAGAATCCATTCTTGTAATTTTAGCAGTATGTGTCCCTGTGGATCCAACGGTGAAATGAACTAATTCTACTGAACTTGTGGGAATGTTAGATAACCCCATACTGGTATTGCTTGGATTATATACTTGGAGTTTAAGATTAGGAGCAACGGCAGTAGTGTAACCTCCACTTGGATGAGTTCCGGAAACCGTGTTGCGTCTGGTCCAAGCTACACTATATCTAATCCACGAATCACTGCTTGACACCGTAAATGTTTTAGAAACTGTTCCGCTAGACATTGTTCCTGTTGCATATCTGTTTTTGCCTAACGTGGACATGGCGTTTTTAGCATTAACCTGTCCAGCTCCTTGCTGTGCTGTTATTGTTCCAGCCCACTCTTCAGAAACTGCAGAATTTCCACCTGGCAACACTTTTTTATCGGTGCTAACGGTTAAAATCGCTTTAATCAAAGCAGGGTTAGTTGCAATTGTAGGCTTATATTCTATCATCTGTGCAATTAATCCGGTGACCATAGGCGCAGCAAAACTGGTACCTCTATCTCCGGAACCGCCCGACCACATTACAGCAGGAGCCAAAAAATCTGGTTTTGCACAACCTGCAGTTCCACCGTTTGCCGAGGCACTTCCTTTGTCTGGTTCGACATTGTACATCGTATCATCGTTCCTGTTGTTTGTTAGTTTTGTGTCCGTTCCACCAACAGTAATAGCATTATAAGCTAAACCAGGAATGATTACATTAGAAGCGATTCCATCATTTCCTGCGGCAATTACCATGGTTACTTTATGCTGATTTGCTACATGATCAATCCACTTTTCATAGTCTGTATAATAGTCAGATGAATCTCTGTCAAGTCCCATACTATAGTTTATTACGGAAACACCTTGATTAATCAGTCTTTCGACTTCTTTCATCTTGCTGCTTCCTTCAGGGACATATGTTGCAAAAATTTGAGCATTTGGTGCAACACCATTCGATCCACAAATAATCCTTGCAACTTTTGTGGAATGAGGCTTTGTTTCTCCATTAGGATAAATGTTTGTGATATTAGAAGATGATAATTCTGAATGTGATGCTACACTTCCCTCATCATATATACCAACCTTTACACCATAACCATCAAAGCCGAGTGTATCTCGAGTATAATCGGTTTGTATTGCTGACACTGCATAACTTAATTGTCCTTTTTCGACAGACTCGTCATTGAAACCAATATAAACAATGTTGTTTTTCTTTGATAACTCAATTATCCTCTTCGAGGTCAGATTAGCTACTACAACAGGAGAAAAGAAACTTTTGTATGTTATTGAAGATTCAGAGATTTCGGCGGTTTGTGCTTGTTCAGTATTGTTTTTATAATAGGCTTCTTTACAAAGCTGACGATTAGTATAAGTTAAGGTGTTTTGCATTTTTAGAACTTCTAATCGTTCTGCTTTTGTTGATTCTTTGTAATTATTTATCGCTTTTGTGTATGCTGAACCTGATAAATCAAATACAGTTTCGTTAATAGCCGGAATTGCATCTTCAGCTTTTTTTATATCTTCCTGAGTATATCCAACGTTTTTTTCAGCTTTGACACTGATTGCTTCTGTATCAATATCTTCGAACCAAACCATTACAGAAACAGTATCATCATCGTCCATCGTTTCCATTGCTTTTGCTAATTCTTCAGATATTTTGTTTTTCGATGTAACCGCTGTTTCAGGAGCAATAATTGCAGTTGAATATGAAAATGACAAGTTAAACAGCAAAACGACTGCAACCAAAACCGATATAATTTTTCTTGATTTTTTAAGCATTTTAAATCCTCCTTAATTAATTTACAGAAACATTAATTTTATAGCTTTTACACAAACCATCGGAATCACCGCTTTCTTTTTGTTTTAACAACAAATAATCAATAACTTTTTTCAATTTCTTTAGTTATCGTATCTGCTGCACCGCCTGAACCGTAAATAACATATTCAACGGTTACACGGTATGTACCAGTTGAAGGCAACTGAACTGAATGAGAGCCTGAGTATTTATAGTTATAAATTGTATCTACCCATTCGTCATTTGTTTGACCAATATCAACACGGCTCCAAAAAATGCCCAGTGTCTTTTTCTCAATATAGGTTGTAATAACTGCTTTAGTTGTTACAGATTGTGAACCGGTATATGTATTTTTTACAGTAATTACGCCACTCGAAGAAATGGTCGCAGTGCTGCTTGCGGTTAATACATTGTTGTAACAAGGAGCAATTTCTTCTTGCACAGCAGCTTTTGCAGGAACGAAAACAATAAGCAGGAGAAGAACATTTGCCATAATAAGAGAAACTAATTTTTTAAGGGTGTATTTTTTCATAGTCATCAACCTCTTTCTTTTTGATATTTTTACCCTTTAATAATTACAACACATAAAATTACCAAATAGGGGACAATTTTTTAAGAAAATTTTAAAGTTTTAAAAAAAATAAAAGCAGCCAAACTGACTGCTTTCGTAAATTCAATTTATTGACTTAACCAAGTCTATAAATTCCTCTTTTTCAATATCGCCATAATATACTACCATTACCGAATAGTTTTCTTTTGTCATAATTGCATTGATATAGTCATCAGAATTATGCTCATAAATATAAACTTCCATACCATCAATAAACTCTTTTGTTATTGCTCCGTGTTCTTTATCAATTGAAATGTCATCACTATCGGTAATTGATTGGGTTAAAATAATAATATCTCCGGTATTTATATTCGTATACTCGGTATATACTGTGCCACCTTCATTGTTTTTTACTGTTAATTCAAATCCCTCCGGAATTTTAGAAAAACCGTACTCGTATTCAATTTCTTGTGAAATATCTCCTGAAAAACCAAAATCAATATGATCTTCAAAAAATTCAAGAACAAAATTCACAATAGGTTCTCTTATAGCACTCACACTCATCAATCCTGCAAATATTATTAAAATTGCAGCTAAAACAGTTATAATTCTTTTTGAAATTCTGACTGTCGGATAGGTACAATTTTGTTCAATCTTTCTGAAGAGTTTATCCATTTTCTTATTGAATCGCTCAGAAAACTCATATTCTATGTTTTTTTCGTCAGGAATATGGGCAAATTCTTCTGATGCAACTTCTCGGAATGCATCAAACAATTCTTCTCTTGTCATAAAGTAACTCCTTTGTTAAGGGAAAGTTTTTCTAACAAAAGTATTTTCCCTCTTAATAATTGCTTTTTTACCGTTTGTTTGTTTCGCTCTAAATGTTCAGCAACTTCGGGAACTGTCATACCGATAACAAAATGAAGATAAAGAACTTCTTCATATTTTTTATCAAGACTTCTTATTGCCTTTAAAACTTCTTGATAAGATATATTGTTACAAACTTTATTAAGAAACTCATTATCATTCAAATCATCTTTATTAAGCATGTACTCGCTTTCATGAAGCGACACATGCGGTTTAGTATCTCTTTTTTTGTTTAATGCAGAGTTTTTTGTCGCTTTGAGCAGATAATTTTTCATATCCTGTTCGTTTTTGATTTTTTGAAGTGACTGCATATATTTTTCGGCAATATTACAAAAAACATCGTGTACTAAATCTTCTGCATCATCCTCGTTTTCAAGAATAGAAAAAGCAATTGTAAACATTTGCTTTCTATGATCATAATATATTCTTTCAAATAATTTGCGTTCATTATCATTGTCGATAAGACTTAAATAAAAAGCTAACATTGTTACTCCTTTTTACCCTGCTATATATTACAACACATGAAATTAATAAACAGGGTACATTTTAAATATTTTTACCTCTAAAACATATATTCAAATTATTAGGAAGATTACAAATATTTTTAATTCTATTTTTATTTCACTTAACAAATAACTATATTAAAAACTCATAAGGTGTTCATAATATGTGACGTGTTAAATAATTATAAATCATCTTAATAATCGGTGCAAGGTTAATTGTTAATAAGTTTACAAATCTCATAAAAAAGTTTTTATATTTCACAAGAAATGTTAAGTTTTTGTTAACAATCAATTTTTCTTTGAAATAAATCAGAAATTTTTATATATGTATATATAAGGTTTTCAGGTGGTGAACAATGAATTGGACAAGCAGGAAATTATTTGTTTGTTAGAGAAAATCATATTAATTGAATGTGATAAGTATTACAAAGATATGGATGCAGATTTGGTTTCCGAATGTGTTGATTTCCTTCTTGAACTGCAAGGTGTCGCGCTTGACAAAGAAAAAGTTGAAAAAGGTAGAAACAAAGTGATTGAACTTATGAATAAGAAGGCACAGAGTTTATAAAAAGCAAGTAATTGCTCCTTAACCATTGCAATGGTTAAGGAGCAATTTTGCAATATTTCTGCAAAATCAAGAATAAATTTATTGACAATGGATATTATATTAACTATAATAATGTATACAAGTAGTGTTTAATTGCAAAATGGAGATGATACTATGTTGTTAGAATTTAGAACAAGCAATTATAAATCATTTGCAAACGAAATAAGTTTTTCTATGATTGCTGCACCTAAACAAAAAGGATTAGATTATAGTTTGTTTGAAAAAAAGTTTAATAAAAAAACATTAAAGTGTTTATGTTCATCTGTTATTTATGGACCTAATGCGGCGGGAAAAACAAATATAATTTGTGCTATGGATACCTTTAGGTCAATTGTTTTGAGAGGGAACATTCGTGACACAGAAGAAAAAGTTTATTCAAATCCGGCTTCAGGTGCATTAGATTTAATACCTAACAGCAATTTGTCTGAAAAAAAACCTGTAGAATTTTATATCGATTTTTATGAAAACAAGGTTAGAATTCAATATTATCTTTCTTTGGATCTTGGAGAATTTCTTGACGAAGATTATCATAGAAAAGTTTTGTCGGAAAAACTATTTTTAAATGAAAATCTGGTTTTTGAACGAAATAATGATTTAAGTTTTGGAAACTTAAGCAAATGGGAAATGTTTTTATCAGATTCAGCCAAACAAAATTTCTCCAACACTATTAGTATTGCAAAAGATAGTTTAGTAGATGATGAATTGTTTTTAGTGAATGGTTTTAAGTTGATATATTCTCAATCAATTGTTAAACTAATCACAGAATGGTTTGCTTTAAAGTTTATGGTTATTTGTCATGCCGATTTTATACAACTTACCAAACGTTTTTCGGATCCTAAAAAGAAAACAGTATATATAGAAAAAACAACAGATGAAGCAGCAAAAATATTTGGTGTTAATTCTAATGCAATAGGTTATGTAGTTGGCGAAGATGATACAGAGCCAAAACTGTGTTCGATATTTAAAGATTTAAAAAGTAAAAAAAATATAGCTATTGCGGCAGATATTTTTGAATCGTATGGTACAATTCGTTTTATTAATATATTTCCATTAATTATTAGAGCTATTTTAACAGGCGGAACTTTGGTTATTGATGAGTTCGAAAATATACATCCCATGGCATTGATGAATATTATAAATATTTTTCACAATGATGATATCAACATTCATCATGCACAACTTATTTTCAATACTCATAATCCAATCTTTCTGAATTCTAATATATTGAGACGAGATGAAATAAAGTTTGTAGAACGAGATGATGAGACACACAATAGCATAGTGTATTCACTCTCGGATTTCGGAACATCTGGTGATAAAGGTGTTAGAAAACACGAAGACTACATGAAGAACTATTTTGTTAGTCAGTATGGCGCAATAAAAGATATTGATTTCACTCCAATTTTTGAAGAAATTATCGCTCAAGAAAGCGAGGTGTGGGAACAATAATGGCTAAAATGAAAAAAACAAAAAAATACTATTTTACTGTTGAAGGCGAAACTGAACAATGGTATTTAAAATGGCTTGAAAATTTAATAAATTCCACAGATAAATCAAATTTAAAAGTTTCTATAGATTGTCCCGTTCAGAAAAATCCTGAAAAACGTGTCAAATCAATGACAATAACATCTAAAACATCAATCTATCATTTGTCTGATTATGAAAGTGATGACCCAGAACATTCTGCACAGTTTATTAAAACTATGGACAATATGAAAAACGCACAAAGACTGGGTCGAGACGTTAAATATTTTTTTGGGTATAGTAATCTTACTTTTGATTTATGGATAGTTCTACACAAAATAAATTGCAATTCATTTAAAACACATCGTTCTCACTATCTTTCGGATATTAACCGTGCGTTTTCGGAAAGCTTTGAAAGTATGAATGAATATAAGGAAGAGGATAATTTTAAAAGATGTTTGTCTCGACTTGATTTAGAAGATGTTGTTTCAGCAATATTACGTTCAAAAGCAATAATGGAAAAAAACAAAAATAATGGATATGTTTTGCATGAGTACAAAGGATTCCATTATTACAAAGAGAATCCGTCTTTATTTGTTTGGGTACCAATAGAACAAATACTTAAGGATTGTAATTTAATTTAATCAAATTGATTTTGCTTGTAGCTTAATTAAAGTGTTGTATGTTAACCAAAAGTCGAAGGCTTCGATGTATGCAACAAAAACACCGAAGCCTTCTTTTTGAGAGATACTGTCGACCTTTCACGGCTGGAGTAGTTGAGAATGTTTTGGACGGCACACTCACAACTTTTAGTGAAAAAGTAATCCCTCATAAGTAAATATATAAAATTATTTTGAAATGTCAATTCAAAATGCAACATCGTAGAGTTAAGATGCAACATCGCACACTTGTTATTCTATTAAAATACCCTCAAAGCTTTCATGTGCTTTGAGGGTATTTTCTTGCATTTTCAAGAAAAAATATATAATCAAAAGTTTGCGTTTAATAAATTATGAATTTTTCACTCAAACTTTATTGAGGAGACAAATTTATCTGCATCAGCAGTATTAATCATTTCTTTATTCTTTGATATCACATTGATTATTACCTTGCTATCATTCATATCTACAAAGTAACAAAACATTCTAATATTGGAACTTGTTATATCAAATGTATCAACTATAAATCTCTTAGCATAAAAGTCTCCGATTTTTGTCGATTCAACAGTTTCCGGAGATAATCCCATTTGTTTCAGCGAAACAATTGTATCTTGTATATAATCATCAAAGTTTGAAACATCGTTTGTTTTATCTTCAACGGTGAACTGAATTGTACTATCCTTTGCTTCAAGAACCAGCTCACTGATAGAGGGATTAACCTCAAAATCTTGTGGAATGAAAAAATTTAAAGTTGAAAGTTTCACTTTATTGTCATCCATTATCTGAAAAGAAGCTGTAGTTGCTTCAATTGTCGGGATGTTATATGAAATCTGCTCTTTTTCATGGTTTGAAGCGAAATTTTTACATGATGCAAATAAAAAAAGCAGAGTACATATGAGCACAATAATTTTTACTAATCTCATACTGTATTCCTTTCACAGAATAAATAATTAATTAAAAAGCATAAGTGTTATAACAAAAAATTCATAGCAGTTTTTGTTATGCCAAACATTTGCTTGATTAAATAAAGAATTATCCACCACAAACTTACCTCAGAACCGATACCCTCTTTATCACAAATTCTGTTGCCTTTTTCGTTGACAATGGTATTACCATATTTATTTACGGCATAGGCTTCGATTATTACATTGCCGTTTGATTTTGAGGTGACGGTACATATTGCGCCTGATACGGAGGGGTCAAGTGTAACACCGCTGCCTTCAACAATTCTCCATTTGATTTTAGAACCTTCGGGAAGTCCTGTTGCATTGGCATAGAGATTTATTGATTCACCGTATTTGAGATAACGATTTGATGGTGTAGCGATTGTAACCCTACCATTTGAGGTCGGAGGAGAATATGGTTTATATGACTTGTTTTCGCAAATACCGGTGGTTATTTCAATCGATTCAAAATCTTCTCCATCTTTACTTGTAACTTTGCAAAAATAATATTTGTACTGCTTATGTTCGTTGGGTTCAAATCTTTTTTTATCACCCGATTGAAGCAACTGGGCATTATCATAGCTTTCAGTATTTGTTCCGTACCACTGATATGTTCTGTTAAATCCAACAACATCTGCTTCAAGAGAATTCATATAAGAATAGTATTCTTCGGGCAAATCAGTAATTATTGCGTCGTTTGGGTTTTCTGCGGTTATAGGGATAAATTCATAACCGTTATCTTTTGCCCAACTTTCTGCATATGTGCCCAAAGTACCGTAGACTTTATATTTTATTTCGTATGGAATATCTTCGTCGTAATATGGAATGTCATCAATATCACAACTTTCAAGTGTCGAGGGCAAAACAACGGTGATGGTTCCGTAATATGGTTTTTTGCAATATGATATTGGTAAAGAGGCAATTGATTTGACTTTTGAAAACTCAAGTCTTTTAACTTGGGCTTGATATAAAGTTCCATATGGAAGCGTGGTTGTATTTTTCAAATCAATAATACAATTAAGCTCGGCTTCTTGGAAGGTGAATCCTCCGAGTTGCCATTTTCCACTTGTGTATAATCGTTCTCTTAGTTCCGTCAATGAGCCAACATTAAATTCATACAGACAACCACATTCTTGAAATGCATATGCACAAATAGTCTTTGCTTCTGGCAAATTAGCATAGCGTATAATAGAATTATAAAATGCATATTGGTCTATATATGTGCATTTACTAAAATCAATGCCTGATAATTGTCTTGTATTGTAGAATGCTCTTTTACCTACACTCAATACCTCGGGAAAATTAACCTCATATAGGTTTGTACAGTTATAAAACGCACCGGCTTGTATTTCTGTTATGCCTTTTCCATCAGCGTATTGAAGTGTTGAATTTCCATAAAAAAGATTTGAAGAAATTGTTTGTATTGAATCAGGGAAAACTACACCATAAAGTTCTGTATCCGAAAACACTTTTTCTGCAAAACCGATTACTTTAATGCCGTCTATATTTTCAGGAACATTAAGATAATTAACATTGCCATAATAAGCCGTTACTGTACCATCATTACTGATATCAAACATATCTTCTGAGACGTTAGTTGAAACCCTTATTAATTCAGACGCATAGTCGCTTCTGAATCCATCGTCACTGTACGCAACCGCATGTATTCTGAATATGTCATCTGTGATAGTAATTGAATCTGTGTATAAAGTTCCATTTTCCCTTGAAGGATATGTCTGGTCCATAGTATAGTAAACAACTGCATTTCTAGGAACTGATATTTTTATATTGGCTATTCCTTCATATATGTCATACTCATTGTTAATTATAGGTGTTTCTGTTCTTTTGAGACCTGCCGCACCAATAGCATCTATAATTCCGTAACCGTACATGTTGACTACACCTTCAAGATCACAGGCATTGGCTGTACTTTCCATTCTAACCTCAAGCTGTTTGATAGATTCTTCGGGATATAAAGTCTTTAGCAAAGCTATAAGTGAGACCGTTAATGGCGAAGAATATGAAGTGCCTGAAACCAATTTGTATTTGTTTTTTGGTGTTGCGACAGGAATATTTTCTCCTGGAGCCATAACATCAACAGAATTTCCTCGACTTGACCAAGAAGTGGGAAAATTGGTTTCATTGGATGCGGCGGCTGTTATAACTAAATCACAGGATGCAGGAATACTATTGTGATAATCAATATCTACATTATAATTCCCAGCTCCAGTTACAATTACACAGTTTGCTTCGTATGCAGCTTGAACAGAAGCCTTGAATAAATTCCACTCGCTTTCACTTGTAGCGGCACAGCATAAACTTATATTTATTAAATTGGCATCATCCTCTAAATATGCTTTTATAATAGTAACACCAATTATAGCTGAGGTAGTATATCCATCATCGTCTGTAACGCGATAAGATTTAATCTTTACATTAGAGGGTGTGTTGTCTGCAATGACACTTGCGACAGTTGTTCCGTGTCCTTGAAGTACATTATGTTCGCTTCCTACTTGTCCGTCATCTGTTGAATTATAGCCTGTTGATATTAGTCTGTTTTGTAAAAATTCATGGTTTAAATCAACACCCGAATCAATAACTGCAACAGTAATCTTAGATAGTGTAGACACATCATAGTTTGATTCTATATAGTCTTTAAGTTCATACATACCGGTCGCTATACTTCCCCAAGATTCAAGTCTTGCCGGAGTGTCACTTTCATATGTTATTTCGTTATCTTCACCTACTGAATATTTGGATATAGCATTATATACTCTGTCAGGAGAAACAGAAATAACATACTTGCAGTTGGAATAATACTCAAAGGCATCTTTTGCATCAGATTCGTTTGCAAACTGAACAATATAAAAGTCTTTGAAACCGCTTGCAATATCTGTTGAATTAAGTTTATCTATTTCCTTTTTGGCTTGTACTATAAGACGTCTAGTCTGAAAATCATAGTTTGAAGTGCTTGTGGAATCAGTGCTGCAAGTTGAGATTTCATTCTCACTTTCAACAATAAACTCCTTTCCTGCATCATTTTTTTGAATTATATCAACTGTGTTATCGACAAAGGAGATTATCTGATTTTCCACTGCTTTTGCAAGCGGTAGCGTTTTTATACCGAAAACTACGGATAATTCGACGATAATTAATACAAGAAAAACGCTTATTACTTTCTTCATAATGATTACTTCCTTACTAGACGTCTTTAGCCAAGCGGCTGAAAATCAACCGCTTGGCTGTTTTTATTCAAGTATTACAAAGTGATAAATATACCATTGCTCCATGCATATGCTTTAATCTCGGGTGCTGCGTACCAAATCTTTTCATATTTCCATGCGTTAGCATCGTTATTTTTGATGGTAATAACATTTGAATCCTCATTTTTCAAAAGCCAACCATCGCCCCAAGATGCATTTACTTTGTTTATAGCGCCTTTAGCATTCTTCCCTACATAATGAGCAAACAAATCGGATGCAATACGTAAACTATCCATTCCTAAATAGGTATATCCAGTCTCAACATCCCATTCACCATATTTTTTAAGGAACTGGTTGGCAAAAATAGTACAGAATGATCTAGAAGAAAATAATTCGTTCATTTCAACATTAAAACCTCTTGCGTTCCAACCAAGTTCAATATAATCACGAGACCAAGAAGCATATGGGTCAACATTGCTGATTGGATTATTATTGCTGAACAGGTAAAGATTTGCCTTAAGTACATCTTCACTATATTCGTTAAGGGATATGGGATTTTCAGGGTTTATATATCTTCCCCATACAGGCGAATAACATCTACCCTGACTGCAATACATGCCAGTTTCATAGTCATAAATATAGCCGTGATAAGTTATGGGATTGAAAATGGCGGTCGATTTTATGATAAGATCTTCAAGAATGTTTTTGCCATGATAAGAATAATAAGGGGTTCCCCATGCATCATAGGAGATTGAATACATCAATGTACCGTCTGCATGAACAAGCCCTACCACATTTTCATTAACGTCTTTAATGAAATAATACGGAAGGCCCATTGAAGTAATATATCCAACAGGAGAACCTTCTTGGTCATAAATAATGTTAAGGCTTAACTCTTCGCAGTCTCCACCGGTATAGATCAAGTTGGTGAGGACACCATTGTCCCAGATATATGTCATTTTGTACATTGGATCAACACCATTGCCGGTTTTCATATCATATACAGTTTTGGTCGAACGATACCCATTAAGATCGTATTCATATTCAATTTTGTGATTGCTATTTTCAAATTTTGTGAGAAGATTGCCATTCCACTCAAGACTTCCGGTTACAATTGCATTATCAATATCAATACCGACATAGTTTTTGGGGTTGCCCATTTTATCAAGTTCGATTACGCTTGTTACATTCTGTCCGGTTTTATCAGGATATGTGTAATGAATAGTTGTTGCGTTATGAGAGAAAGTTTCTTCCTTTATGGATGTACCCAAACTTACTATTTTTCGTTCATCATGATTAAAATCCAAGTTAGCATAGTTGTAATAAACTTTTGAAGCTAAATTTCCACTTGAATCATATGTGTATCGTGCAACTTCGCCGTCGTTAAAATTAATCGCTGTTACTAATTGATTTGCCTCATCATACTCGTAGTACTCTTTAGAGGTTATCGAAGTGCCGTTTTGAACATAAACATATTTAACATTACCTCTATGGTCATACTCGTATTTTCGTGAATATGATTCATATTCTGACATTCCTGCAGTCGGATTTGCTTTATCGCCGGAAATTGTTGTTGTGTATTCTGAAATCAATCCACTTGTAACCCCTACATCAAGAAGCTGATATTCATAGTTTGTTTCCGATACGACATTATATGTTTTATCTTTTCCGGTTTCATATACAAGAGAAGTGCTTTTGTGTATTATTCTGTTAAAATAATCAGATACACTATTTCTTGCATAGGTCATTGTAGAGTGCTTGTCATCCGAAGCGTACATATCGGCTATAATAGTAGAAGTGTTTGTAACATTTCCAGTTGAACTATCTAAAGTTGTGTTGCTTTCACTGGTTGTAATGGTATCCTTTAAATTTTCACTTTCATCTACATGATAAGCCTGTCTGAAAGTTTCAACAATTTCTCCGTTTTCATTTTCATACTTGCTGTACAATTCGATTGATTCCGTTTCGTTTTCTCTTGTTGTATTGATAGAATATCCATCATTTGAATAGACAATAGTATATCCAGTTGCTGAATCATATGCAGAAAGCAATTCCCCAGAAGGACTGTATGAGTATTCGTAGCTTTTTATCAGAGTTGTCTCATAAGTATCGGGGTCAACACTTAAACATTCAACGAGAGTGATGTTTCCATTAGAATCATATGTATAATCAACTTCGTATCCGTTACTATAGGAGATATATCCAATGTTAGAATTTCCTGTGTATCCGTATTCAACAAGCGTATCTTCGTAAGTTTCATTTTCCTCATTATTTTCGATTGAAACACTAACATTACTAACAGTGCCGTTGGGATTGTATTCAAAAAAGTATTCAGTATGATTATATTTAACAGAAGAAATTTTACCATTAACTGTATTATATATAGTTGTCAGGTTTTTATCATCACCTGTAGTGACAGCATGAATTGTTTTTGAAACAGTCTGCAGAATACCATAAGAATCATAAATGAGTTGTGTTGCATCTTCAATATCGCCATCACTATCTTTTGTCGTTCCAATCCATTTGCCAGTAGAACTATACTTGTAGTATTCAGTTAAGCCATTAATATCATTTCTCTCAATAATCTTGCCGTTTCTATCGTACACGTATGACTGACTCATTGAGTAGACACCGTCTGTCATTGATTCGCTGTTTATTGTTCCATCTTCGTTGTAAGTAAGCTTAGTAGGCGAAGATGTAACAATATTGTTCAAATCAGTTTGAGAATCAACGGCTTCAAACAGGGTTATTTCATCAAATCTTATATCGCCACTTTGATTAAGCGCAACAAGATTAATTTCAAGTTTTTTAGATGTGTTAGGTAATTTAAATGCTTGTAATCTGTACTGCCATTCATCGTTCAATCCATTATCAAACGAAACAAAAGTTTTGAAGTCTCCAGATGTATCTTTAATTTCAATGCCTATTATTCTTTCTTCAATGGGTATAGTTTTATTTACTTTTACCCAAGCTCCGATAACATATGTGTTATCAGCTGTAAATGTTCCTTCTACAACTTGGCTAATTTTAAGCTCATTTTCTACTGTTGGAGATAATTTTAACTCAAATTCACCGTGATTCTGATTGGAGAAAGATGAGGAAACGATATCTGTCGAAATGCCATCTATATTCCAAGTGGAGGCAGCTCCTATGCCAATATTTTCAAAACTTCCATCGATAATCTGATTACAGTTTGCATTCTCATTAAAAGCATATGAACTTACAATACCATTTTTGTCATACTCAACACAAACATACTTACCATTAAAATCTTTATGGGTAATAATCCGATGGTTCCTATCGTACTGAATAATTTCAGTAGTAACCAAATCACCTTGAGTCTTTTCAATTTCTCTATAATACCCATTAGGTGTGTTAAATTTAATTGAGAACTCTTCTGTTTCGTTGCCGTTATTATCAATAATAGTCTTTGTATACCCAAGAACTCTTTTGTTTGATGTATCAGCTACATATTCAAATTCCCAACACTCATTGTTTTCATTTATTACTTTTAATAATTTACCTGATGTATTAAAAATATATGATATTGATTCTCCAATAGGACTAGAAACTGTATTTGTATAATTTGTGTCTCTTGAAACGGAAAAATCAAAAACAGTACTACCTGCAACATCAATTTTTGTCATATAGACTTGTCGTAAAAGATTGTTTCTTTCATAAGTAAAGTCATATGATATGCCGTTTTCATCTATTACTTTTTTTATTTGAGAGTTTGTTGCATCGTATGTAATACTTACTACAGCACTTTCGTTATTACTGTTAGGTCTTGTTACCGAAACAACTCGACCCAAATTGTCAAAGTGGTATGTTGTGTCTCCTTGTTTTAAATATATATTTGAATAATTGACATATCCACTTTCTATTTCACTGCTTGGAATATAAAGGTTTATACTGGAATTATCCTGTATATTACCTCTATCAAGTTCACGCCAAATCTGAAATTCACCTGTTGTCGAATTCGTTTCTGGTACAAATAATAAGCTTTCCCCACTAAAGGTTTTCCACGTTGCTACTTTTTCGTCGTTTTCTACAGTAACTAAGATAGAACTGCTATTCCACGATAAACCATATCCTGGATAGTTATAAGCAACGGGAGAAGTTCCATCAACAATTCTGGATAAAGTGATCGGTAAAACATTGCTATCAATATTAATTAAAGTGTTTTCTGCCAAAATGGAATTTGTGTAGTTGTTGATGTATACTGTACCAGCTTCACCCATATCAATTATATGATATGTAAAGTCCAAATCATTTTTGTCGACAACTTTGTAATAAACTTCATACGCATAATTATATATGGAAAAATAATCTGTAAGTTGTCTGTCCTCTATAATTGGTCTTATTACGATACCGTGATTTGCTAAATTTCCAAGATCCCATTGATTACAAGTGTCTGTGATATCAATACTAAAATCACCATCAGAAGATACAACAAGGCTATTGATCATTTCCAAAGTGGGTACTCTAGCGGGATTGCTCTGCAAACCTTCAACGCCTTCATAAAAAAGAACATTGGCACTGGCAAAGGTTCCTGCTCCATCAGAGTCATCTCCCTGATAGCGTGTAAAAGAAAGCTTGGCAGATTCTATAATTTTATTTTCACTTATAAATGAACCAAAAGACTTGAACAATATCTGTAAAGCGCCATCAGAATCAACAAGTTCATACATGCCGTTGTATTTTTCTGAGCCGTCGGGATTATATGAACTCATTCCATATAAACTAAGGACCTCAAGTTCTCCATCAGCATAAGAATACTCTTCAGAACTGATATCAGTATATTCTTCAGTTTCACTGTCACCTTCATTTAGTGCCATTATCGAAGAATGTTCGAAACTTTCCGAATAGAGTTCAGATGATGATAACAGGATTGTTTCCTTAATTTCTTCGACAGTCTGAACATTTGCAGTATTATCTAATATATCTGATGAGTTTTCCCATTCTCCATTATCTAAAATGTGCATGGGATATATGGTCGTTATGCTATAATACGTACCATCCTCAAGTAAAAATTCTTTCGTGTACTCACTTCTGTTCTCGACAACTTCGCAGACAATCTCAAGAGACTCGTCTACGGTTAGATTGGGACTGCTATCGGATTCTGAATCGTTTAAAAAACTATAATCATTTGCGAAAACAGAAAGTGGCAATGCTTGTAATAGGAGTAAAAACGCAAGAGTTGTGCACAATGCTTTTGATAAAATTGATTGCTTCATTTTCGAAATCCTTTCTTTATATTATTTTTCTTTGGTAATAACATCCGATGAACTGTCTTTTTCACAAAATGATATTCATATGTTCTTATTTTGTGATGGTCGACTACAGTTGAACGGAACGTGTTTCGGGATGCTCTTTGAGATGTTTTTCAACCGTTACAATCCCGAAGAGTTTTAATACTGATTATTCACTCCTTTCTCTTGTTTTTATACTCCAGCCACTATATACAACGCAAATCAATCCCAAAAGTATTAAACTAGTCCGATTTTTGAACTTTTGGGTGATGACATTGTTTTTTTTATCATAGTATTTAAATATTTATATGATTTCGATTTTTGTAATTATTATTTTTCTTCTGTGGATAAATGTGCTATTAGTATATTCTTAGCTTCAATGAGTTGTTGCTGTATAATATTAGGAGATTTGTTCAGTGATTTTGCAATTAGCGGTATCGAAAAATCAAGTACAAAATAGTAATATAAAATTTTTCTATACATTTCATCTAACACTTTTTCTCCACCAATAATTTTCTCACACTCTTCTTTTGAAGAGATTACTTTAAAGAACACCTCGTTATTGAGGTTGATTTCTTCTTCCTTTATTTTATTTTTAAAGTCAGCACGAACTTTCTTTTCCCTAATCAGGTTTACAGAAAGAGTTTCAACTGAATTATGAAGATAATTTTTTGTGTTTTGTTCATCTTTGTTGTCTACAACAATATTGATATGTGAATTAGCTATATCATAAAAAACATCATGAACAACACTCTCGGCATCATGTGGATTATTTAAAATTGAGTATGCAATTTTAAATAATTGTTTCTGATATGTTACGTATAGTTTCTCAAATTGTTTTTTATATTTTTCGTTATTAATTAAACTTAAATAAATATTCAACATTACATATCCCCATTTAACAAAATCATATTACTATTCTACATAGATATAATTAAAAATTGTTTTATGGATTATAATTCGGAAAGCCACATTTTTCAACTTGCTTAAATCAAAATTGATTTTAAATGATAAAGTTCCCTAATTAATTATAGATTCCCACAAAAACATAATCAATATTTGTGGCAACATCGTAGACTAGGAATGCATAAGTGTATATGTTTGTTATTTTTCGAATGTCATAAAATAATTTTTATTCCGTAAAATAACCCACAGGGTCGTATATGTGACCTTGTGGGTTATTTTTAACTAACTATATTTTATATATAATAAAGCAGATATGAACCTTTTAGGTGACTGGAGGCCTTGGTTTGGATAAAAAGTTACTTGGACGATATATAAGAATATATAGAGTAAAAAAAGGGCTTACGCAGGCAGAGTTAGCTGAGGCTATCAATGTGGCAACAGTGATGATTGGACGATATGAGCGTGGAGAAAAAGCACCGGGAAGAGACATGGTTTTTGAACTCGCACGAATTTTGGGGTTTTCCCTTGATGCGTTAATTTTTAAAACCGAATGCTCTGATAAAAATGTTTTTTCAGATGATTTTATTGAAAAGCTAAACAAACTCACAACTATTGAGCAAAAAGCTGCTTTAAATGCTGCAGAAGCTGTTGTGGATACGTTTTTAGAGAATTAATTTGAATTAAGTAGAATGAAAGGTGGTGATATGCGTTGATAAGTGAAGATCGTATAAAAGAAATATGCGATTTGTACTACAAAGACGTATATCGCTACTGTTTTTCTTATGTGCAGAATGTTGAAGATGCAAAAGACATAACTCAAGAAACTTTTGCATTTTTGATTGAACGAGCCTCAACTCTTCAAGATGATAATATAAAAGCGTGGCTTTATTCTGTTGCTTTGATAAAAATCAAACAACATAATACTAATCAATCAGCAAACAACCAACACATATCTTTTGATGATGGAGATAGCTGGTTGTTGTACGATGAAGATGAGATTTACACTATTGAAGATATAATTTCTAAACACATATACGACACAGAAAGAATCCAGGCTGAAAAACAAAAAATACTTGATTCGCTAAGTGAAAGCGAGCGAGCCTTATATGAAGAAGCATATGTTAAAAAGAAAAAGTACAAAGAGATAGCAAAAGAAAAAGGTGTAAGCAATAAGACTATTAATGTTCAAACTTTCAGACTAAGAAATAAGATAAAAGCAATTGTAAAAAATGTTTTTGAGTTTTGTTTTATGTTTTTAATATAACATAACGAAATCTTTTAACTTTTCTACTTATATGTTAGATGAAGGGAGGTTAAAAGATAGCTAAACTATAACAAAAGAAAGGAGATGAAAAACCGTGTCAATCGAACGCATTAACAATGATGAGTCGAATCAGGCTCTCATCGAAAAGTTAAGAGCAATCATAGAAATTGAATCTTCAAAACCGATTTCCGAACAAGATGTTGACCTCATTGATGAGTGCGTCGATTATCTCATGGAATTAGAAAACGGTATAGAGTTAACTGATGAGGAACTTGAAAGTGGCAAGAAACAAATTTATATGTTACTTGACAAAAATAAAAAACCTCAAAAGAAACTCAGGTTCAAAGGTTTATTAATTGCAGCATGCTTAGCAATATTAATACTTTTAGCTAACTTTGTTGCTTTGGCATGTGGTATTGATACTGTATCCATTCTTAAAGAATGGGGATACAACATTGTCGAAATGTTTGAAGGTGAAAAAGAAGAGTATGGTGGATTTACCATCATAAAAGAAAACGAAAGTTTATCATTTGATTCAATTACCGAATTTAAAAATAAAACTGATTTTAATGTTTTAGTTCCTTCTTCATTTCCTGAAGGAGTTAACATAAAAAAGATTAAGGTAACGGGTTCATATGATGCAAATAATAATTACGATTCAAACTATCACTCAATATTCTTTGTCACAAATGTTCCTCAAATCAGTGTTATCATATACACCAATCCAGATCATCCAAAAGACTTTATAAGAGATCCGAATATTGAAGTGAAAATTATTAATGGATTAACTTGTTATATTTCTAGAAAAGAGATGTTTATACAGTGTTCGTTTGTTAATGATGATGTTACTTATATTGTAAAATCCCAAAACGATACAGAATTAATACAAATCATTGAAAAATTAAAGGAGAATTAATTATGAATTTCAAAAAAATTGTTTCTGGTATATTAGTGCTTATTTTTTCTTTCTGTTCTTTTCAGACAATAGCTTTTGCTGAAAATGATGTTGATACTCACGAAAATATTACAATTGAATTTCATAACGAAATATCAGATGAAGCTAGAGAAAAAGTGATTGCACATTTTTATGGCGAAGATGAAACCAAGTTTTCTGCAAGAGGACTTACATGCACCCTTTTCGGTCATAAACTTGAAACTGGAACAACATCAGTAGTTACTCATAAAGTTAGTTCTACTGCTCCTCGTTGCTTAAGAGAAACATTTGACTATGAGATTTGTTCTCGCTGTGATTATTCTGATTACACATTGATTGGTAGCGTGTATATTTATTGCTGCTAAAAAATACAACAGTCCGCCTAAAAGCGGACTGTTTAACTTTATATTACGATAATTTAAGGGGGCTAATATGATTTTGATTTCTTGTGTTGATGAACATATGGGCATTATGTTTAACGGTAGAAGGCAAAGCCAGGATAGTGCTTTGCGTGAAAGAATAGTTCAGATTTCGTCTAAGTCCAAACTTTGGATGAATCATTATTCTGAAACTCAGTTCAAAGAAAATGATGCATCGCACATTAATATTTCAGATTGTTTTTTGAATGAAGCTGCTAGTGGTGAGTTTTGCTTTGTTGAGGATAAACAAGTAACTAACTATGAATCTTCTGTTGAAATCATAATTCTTTACAAATGGAATAAATCCTATCCTTCAGATATGTTTTTTGATATTGACTTAAGTGAATGGAAGTGTGTAAGGTCAATAGATTTTGCAGGAAGTTCTCACGAAAGAATTACAGAGGAGATATACACCAGAAATGATTAGTTTTATCAAAAAATATTTCAACAAATATAAATCTCTTAAAAAGTTCCCTAAATTTATTATAACTACAGTTTTTTCTTGCCTTCTGGTTAGTTCTGTGATTTTTGGTTGGGCAATGATTGAGGTTATTAGAAATCCTGAAGATTATACAACAACCAGTTTAACGGAAACAGTTATTGAATCTCAAAAATACTTATATGAAACTTCATCTGATGAGCAATCTACTGTTACAGATACACAATCAGAAATCAATAATAGTTTGGAGATAACATTAAGCACATCTGCAGATATACCAAGCTCATACTACACAAAAGAAAACCATACCCAATTAGCTACTATCGATAAGATTGCATTATCTGATATCCCTTCTTTTAAGGATAAACCATATGTTGTTTTAAATAACAATCAACCTCATTTTGATTCTTCGGATTATACAACTGATTCGTTTGAATATTATAGTTCACTTGATAATCAAGGTCGTTGCGGTGTTGTGTATGCTTGTATAGGAAAAGATATAATGCCAACCGGAGAGCGTGGAGAAACAGGACAAATAAAACCTACAGGATGGCATACTGTAAAATACGATATTGTTGATGGAAAGTTCTTATATAATCGTTGTCACTTGATAGGTTGGCAACTTACAGGTGAAACTTCAAATGAAAGGAATTTAATAACCGGAACTCGGTACTTAAACATCCAAGGAATGCTGCCGTTTGAAAATATGGTTGCAGACTATATAAAAGAAACTGAAAATCATGTGTTGTATCGTGTGACACCGTATTTTGAAAAAAACAATCTTTTGGCACACGGAGTGCAGATAGAAGCATATTCCGTTGAAGATGGCGGTGAGGGTATTTGTTTTAATGTGTTTTGTTATAATGCTCAGCCAGGTGTAACAATCGATTATTCTTCTGGAAGCAGTAAACTAATAAATGATACTTCGGAAAATACCATTCCAAAAGTTACAGAAAAAGTCAGCAAATCAACAACTCAAAAACCTACATCTAATAGTTCGAAAGAAAAAGCAAATTATGTAGCAAACACAAATACTGGTAAATTTCATTATCCAACTTGTTCATCTGTTGATGATATGAAAGAGGAAAACAAGATGTTATTCAATGGAACACGAGATGAATTGATTTCTGAGGGATATGTACCTTGTAAACGTTGTAATCCATAATCTGATGCATATTAAAATATGATTACGTTCCCTTTCGATTGTGAATTTTTTGTAAACATTCACTTTTGGGGTGTAACTTTTCATGTTTTCTTACATATATGTAATAGATACTTTTTGTTCAAAATGAAAGAAGGAATAAAAATGAAATTATATGTAGGAAACGGATATTATTATTTGAACTCAATAAACTATTTTAATATAAACAAATCTGAATGTCATAAGTTATGTTTAAACAAAGGGAATGCTATAACTGATAAAGAAGTGTTGAAAGTTCTGTTTCTTGAATCAATAACCAAAGATTTTGAAAAGTATAATGTTAATAAATTCTTTTGCATAACTCACGATAGTTTTATTGATTTAATTGAACATTCCGGATTTGAGATAGAAAGAAAAATTCCACTACCGTGGGAAGGAAACATAAAAGAATTATTTCGTTTTTGGGAATGTGCTGCATGCAACAATTGTGAACTTAAAGCACAGTGTTTTGTTTGCTGTGGTAGTTTACCTGATGAAAGCAGAAAAGAATACATAGTATTTTTTAGACGCAAGTCATAAACTGTAAGGAGCCGCTTCATTTTGAAGCGGCTTTTGAATTTAGTTAAGTGTAATATCGTTCTTGACAATATAAGATGTAGAATGTATTATCTTATTGAATATTGTTTTGAGGTGTGAATATGATACCTGAAAAAATAAAGGCTATTCGTGAATTTTTGGGCGTTACAGAACTTCAAGTATCATCAACAATAAATGTTAACAGTTATAAATACAAACGAAGTGAAGGGAACGACGACTACATATCAACTGAAATGTTGATATTACTTTCTATCATATATAAGCTTCCGTTTGAAAAGATTTGGTCAGTTGATTATTCGGTTGAAAATATACTTGAAAGCGATTATCTTAATTTATTAAGTAAACTGGAACCTGAACAAGTGGTTGAGTGTTTTAAAGATAATTTATGCTCACATTTCGTGAAAAAAAGAAGAAAAGCGAACTATGGAACAATAAAGCTAATCTTAAAAAAAGAGATGAAAACGTTAGGGAGAAATATTAAAGAAATCAGGGAAAATAAAAAGTTGCAGATTACAGATGTTGCTTCCATGTTAAAAATTGATGAATCAACATATAAAAGTTTTGAGGCTGGTTCGGTGTTACCTTCTCCTATGCAGATTCTTTGTTTGACTGACAAGTTTAATGTTTCGATAGTAAAATTAATAAATATTTAAAAAAAGACAGGCTTAGTTTAAATGATTTAAACAGCCTGTCTTTTTTTAGGAGATTATTTGCGGTGTTTTTCAAGAGCTTTGGGTATTGGAGGTTGATAAAGTGTTACAAAGCTGGGCGAATTAACTGATGATATGCTTACAAAAAGTGCCAACGATGCAAGTAGACTAGCACATACGGTTATGAGCTTTTTCATTTTGATTCTCCTTTTAATTTATTATATAAGCTTTCAGCTTTTGCAAGTAATACGGTAAGCGATGCAATAAATATTCCCAACAGAAAAGGAGGGGATAAACTAAAATTTGTTTTTGAGTATAGGAAAAGAATATTTATTGCAAAAACAGATAATATGAGTATATACTTCTTGTTTCTTTTCTTTCTGTAACTTGACATATAATTGTTATGATTTTCAATCGGTGCAAAAATGTTAATGATAATTACAGATAGTAAAGTAATAACAAAAATGAAAAGTTTATAACTATTACAATTATATGTTAAAGAAAGTACTAGTAAAAACAACCAATAAGTTAAATTTGTGGATATAAAACAAGAGTAAAAGTGTTTTGCATGGTATCCACCACAAATAAACCGTGTTAACAAAAAACCAATTAAATAAATCGAGGTTTCAAGCATTTTATTTAAAAGTGCTGCAGTAAACAAAATGCTGAGCAGAACAACTATGAGGGATATAATTAATGTTATTCCATACACATAGACATCAAAATCTTCTTGTTCCAAGACTTTGAGTTTAGCGAGTTTTTTTGTTAAAAGGCGAGCAATTTTTTCATACATTTTTAACTTGTCCCATAATTAAAATGTGTACGAGAAGTTCTTCTCGTACACATAATAGAGTATATTGAGCAAAAGGAAAAGCCAAAAAGCAAAAGTGTAGACTTAGAGTGCGAAAGTGTCGAGGGGTTGATTCGATAGATTGATGTTTACAGTAAATATTTTGTTTATACAGGAGAATATTATCATCCCATCATATTTGTTTGCAAGAGTACGCATACTGTTAATACCAAAGCCGTGATTGATTTTATCATCTTTTGTTGTTTGAAGTTTTTCTGTGTTCACATCTTTTTTTACAGGATTTTTTACAGAAATGGATATTCTGTCTGAAGTTACAATTAAATTGAATTGTATTAACAAATTATCTTTTTCTTTGCATTTTTCTGTAGCTTCAATTGCATTGTCTAACGCGTTTCCAATAATAATACCAAGTTCTATCTCATCAATTTTTATTTCTTCTACAAGTTTAGTTGAAAAGGCAATTGAAATGCTTTTTTCTTTAGCGTCAAAAAGTTTAGCTTGCAATACTGCATCTATAATAGGGTTGCCACTATTAATAATACTATTGTTGTTTTTTTCTAACCAATCAATGTTGTTTTCTATGGCTCGAAGAGCTTTTTCTGTTTCACCCTTTTTTAGCAAAGCGATAAGTAATATAGATTTATTTTTAATATCATGCCTAAAAGTTCTCAATTCATTTTGATGTTTATATAGTTCCTCATAATGAATTACTTGACTATTAATATGTTTTTCTACAAAAAGCAATTTTTCTTTGGTCTCGATTAATTCGTTTTGTTTGTCGATGATATAAAAAACTGAAACATTTGCAAAGGCTAATACAATTGATGTTGTAAGTGTTATTATTTCAAATGTAATATCTGAAATTTGATAGCAACAACGTATGAATAAAAGAATTATTAATAATGAAGCTATAGGTAAAGAAAAAAGCAAGCCAACAATCTGTTTTCCCCTAGTATCAGAAGATATAATTCGTTTCTTTTTTGTGATAAGCACAAAAAAATAAGCCAGGAACTTCGAGGCTACAGTAGCTGTTGCAAAGATAGGTATGTTATTTTGTATAAAACTTACATCTACTGTAAATATAGAAGTGAGAAGCATGGTAATAATTATTTCAGAACAGCCTATAATAGCAAACAGAAAAAATAAATAAGCCATTCTATTTTGCCATCTAATGTCATATAGAAGTAAAAGGAAGAAGAGAAAAATTACACTTCCTAAAATCAAAAAACTAGATTTAGCTAAAAATAAATTTGTGTTTAAAAACTGAAAAAGAGTGATGATTACACAAAGTGGAATGAAAACTAGTTTTTTAAACCTTGGCTTGAAACTATCTTTTAAAAAGAAAATAACGATTAACAACTCTAAAAAGTTGCCTAAAAGATTTATAATATATGTCGCCATATTATTACCACTTCCATTTTTGAATATATTTATCATACATTTGTAGTGCTTCAGCTCTTTTTCTAACGCTAATCATCAGTTTTTCGCCGTTCAATAAAACAGCCTCGTCGCTTCTGAATGACTGAATATAATGCATATTAACAAGAAAACCTTGATGTATTAATATAAATCCATGCGCCTTAAGTTCTTCATATGCATCAGAAATTTTCCCAATATGATCATATTCTTCGTTAATGGTATGAACCTTGAGTCTTCTTCTATAACCCTCAATATAAAGGATATCGTTTATTCTTAAATTACTCCTAGTATGTTTCCAGCTTACCGGAAAACGGTCATTTAAAAGACGGTATTTATGTAACGCTCTGTTAAACACATCGTTAAACTCTTCTTGACTAATTGGTTTAACAATAAAATGTAATGCTTCACATCTAAAAGCATCAAAAACATAATTTTTATGGCTTGATACGAATATGATAATTGACTCGGGTGCATATCTTCTGATTTCTTCTGCAGCTTTTATTCCGTTAATTTCTGCCATTTCAATATCAAGAAAAACAATATCGTATGTTTGTGATTTGGCATAGTGGGAGATTATATCTTCCCCGGAATAGCAGTCAATAATTATTGGTGAATTAGAGTTGGAGAAAAAAGGAATTATGTACTTTCTTATCTCTTGATGAATAACTTTATTGTCATCGCAAATACATATTTTCACACTTATCTTACCTTCCACACATAGTTTTTATATAATTTTTTGTTGTTATAAATACCCAATTTAATAATAACCCATAAAAAATTTAATGTCAATTGACGATGTTGCGCTCTAAGTCTACGATATTGCAAACATAGTTGAAATATTTAATTTTATAAAATAATATATAACGATAAAAGGTAATTGACGTTACGGTATATATTTCATTTAAGCAATTGGTTTTTTATTGGTTCATTTTTTAAAGAATGTGGTTTATATATCATCAAACAAAAGCACCTGTATAATTCTGTGAATATACAGGTGCTTTAATATTTTTCAAAATTTAATAGTTTTTTTGAAATCTTCTTTTAAAAAAGAGTATATGTATATAGAAGTATTTATAAATTAGTTCTTTTGTATGGGGATTTGTACAATTAAAGCTATTCCTTTTTGTGCAAAATGAAGAAAATTAAAAAAAACAAATTTTTTTGCGTAACAAATCGTATTTTTTGTCATATATATATATCTAATTTTAAGGTGATTTTAATTAATCGTTATTTAGAAAGAAGGAGATTCCGATGGGCTATTCATAATTCCTAATCTATGACATTACAAAAAGGAGGATTTTTGAATGAATTTTAAAAGTATCATATGCATCATTTTGATTGCAATTATGACATTTGGATTGTGTTTCAATGTTTATGCTGATGAAAACATAAACACAGATTTAGATGATTATATTGTGATTCACAATGCTGACGAACTTTCATCTATAGGTGAAAACTTGGCAGGAAAATACATTTTAGCAAACCACATTGACATATCTTCTGTTTCTACATGGGAACCAATCGGCTCTCAAACCAATCCATTTACAGGTGTTTTAAATGGTAACGGATTTTCAGTAGTAAATATGAAATCACACAACGGTCTGTTTGGATATATTAATAATGCCCAAATAGAAAACTTAGGACTGATAAATTGTGATATCACTTGTTCGACTATTTCTAAAGTTGTAGGTTGCTTGTCAAATGTTGCTATAGACTCAACTATAACTAATTGCTTTTCTTCAGGTAAGATAAATGCGTCTACGGGGTCTTCACTAACAGCCCTTGCTGCAGAATATACTTCCGGTGGTTTGGCAGGTTTTTCAAACAATTCAAGTTTTATAAATTGTTATAGCTTAACAGAAAACATTTTGAATTATGAGAAAACACCGTTTGCTAACATGGGTGGTCTTGTAGGATTATCCGAAAACTCACATTATGATTGTTGTTATAATGCTGGAGTAGTAAACGCCAACAAACCGGTTAACAATGAGTCTTCCGCTAATAACATCTATTTAGGAGATCTCGTTGGATTTATTGATGACGGAAACACATTTGTTTCATGTTACGAACTCCAAAATACTGTTTATCCTATCGGCAATACCAATGAATCAATTGCAGGAATAGTGTCATTGTATGAAAATGAGATGTTGAGTTCTTCATCATATAAAGGCTTTGATTTCACTGATGATTGGTATACAAGTGAATTAACCACTCCAAGATTAAAAGCAGAAAAACCATTGTTTAAATCGGAACTGAATTTAAAGTATAGGGAAAAGGCATCTCCTGCTCTGTATGGAAATGTAGTAGTTTCAGATTGGCAATCAAACAAGCCTGATGTTGCTATTGTTTCAAACAATGAAATTGAAGCAGTAGGAAAAGGAGAAACAACAATCAGAATTCTTACAGAAGAAAATTTATATGGAGAAATAAAAGTTACGGTGTCATATGCTTGGTGGCAATCAATAATAATCTACTTTTTGTTTGGCTGGCTTTGGTATTAATTGTTAGGAGGTAAAAATAGTGAAAGACGTTAAAAGAATATTATCCATATTTATTTCAATAGTCTTATTATTTAACCCTATTCTTGCAACGGCAAGCTCAGATACGCAAGCGATAAGCAATAAGGATTTTTCAAACAGTTTATATTCTATGATTGAGGAATATGATTCTTCAAGTAACGGAACCGGAGCTTCGGTTGTTACTACATATACAAATCGAATTATTGTTAAGACAAATTCAAACAAAAGTATTGATAGCCATGGGGCTATAGCTTCTGTTGAAGGCTTTAATAACTGGCATATTTTCCAATATGACACAGCAACTAAAGCCGGAGAAGCGCTTAGTTATTATAGAGAACAGTCTTTTGTTGAATATGCAGAAGCAGATAAGATTTTTACACTGAGCAACCCCTCATCTGCAATGGAAAAAGTATTTGATGTCGTGCCATCGTCAAACGAATGGGGACCTACAATTGTAGAATCCCAAACCCTTATAGAACGATATTCCGGCAGCGAAAATTTGCCAATAATTGATGTTGCGGTTTTGGATACTGGTTTAGACGAGAATCATCCTTATTTCGACTATGATAATAGAATCGTTGATCGGGATTTTAATGCTGTAGACTACAGTAGTAAATCTTCTAATGATGCTAATGGTCACGGAACACACGTTGCGGGTATAATTTATAATAACACATCGGATAATGTAAAAATAACTCCTTATAAAGTTTTAGATGATGATGGTTCGGGAAGCTTATTTGGAATTGTTCATGCGATTACTGTTGCGGCAGATGATGGCGCAGAAGTAATAAATATGAGTTTGGGCGGAACTGTAAACATTATCAGTTATATGTTCTTTGCAGATGCTGTATCTTATGCATATGACAAAGGTGTAACTGTTGTAGTTGCTGCAGGTAATGAAGGTACTGATGCATCCAATGTCGTTCCTGCATCAGTAAACCATGTTATAACCGTAGCTTCAATTGATGAAAGTCTGACCCCATCCAGTTTTTCAAATTATGGTTCATTAGTTGACGTTGCAGCTCCCGGCAGAAATATAAACAGTGCTATTCCGTATGACAACAATATTGATCCCATAGAACACACATACGATAATCATTATTATGCTCCATTGAACGGAACCTCAATGGCAACACCGTTTGTTTCAGCTGCTTCTGCTATGTTGAAAACAATAAACACAACATATACACCATATAATATCGAAAATATCATTAAGGATTCTTCATATAAGCCTAATTCTTGGAATGAATCCTATGGTACAGGTATTGTGAATTTTGTGAATATGTCTTCATATACCAAAACAGCAGCACCTACTATAACTTTGGGTAAAGACGGTGCAACAATCAAAGCATCATCTCAGGCAAAGATTTATTATACAACAGACGGTACCAATCCGATTGTTGGAGAATCCGATTTGTATTTGGGACAACCCATAAAAACAACAGGTGTAGAAAAAATAAAAGCGGTAGCTTTTATTGAGGGACAACTTCAAAGCGATGTAACTACAAGAGCTTTAAAATGGACCAAAAATACAACCATACGATATAAAGGAAAGAAAGCATTAGATTTGCCTCCTATCTATGAAATTAAGAATTGTTATTCTTCAAACGAAGAGGTAGTAACTGTTGATAAGGAAGGCAATATTAAAGGAATTTCTGTCGGGGAAGCAAAAGTAACTGTTTATTTGGAATACAATCAGGTTGCAACTTATAAAGTGACGGTTGAGTATGAACCTTGGCAGTTATTTATTATCTATTTCCTTTTGGGATTTTTGTGGTATTAATTTATTGAACTAAATTTCCTGTGATACATTAAGGGCGAGCACCATTTTTTGATGCTCGCCCAAGAAAGTAAGAATTTTGCGAAAATTGTCGTATTATCTTTGAAATTATGAAGTGATTATAATATTAAATATAATACGATAAAACATAATTGTTATCGACTGATAACTAATAATTATCTTTTAAAGGACGGTAATTAATATGGATTATAAAAATCTAAATGTTGCATATATTGCAAAATATGCACCAGCAGCAAATGCAGACAAGCCCATTGAAGCTCTTGACGAAAATGCTGTGTATTCAAGATATCATTTTGATATCTTCCAAATACTATCTGATATGTTTCCTAATTTAGTAACTGCTACAGAAGCAAGTTTTATTTTGGAAAACCACAATAGAATTGACTATGTTTTCTCGCTGCTTAACAGAGCACCCTACCGCAATTCGGAGATATTTGTTTCTTCGTTGCTAGAGTACTTTAAAATACCATATTTAGGCGCAAGACCTAATATTAGAGCAACCGCAGAAGATAAGCAATTAGCAAAAGCATTATGTAAATTGTGTAACATCAAAACTCCAAAATGGATTTGTTGTGGCGGAGAAAAAGATATTCCCCAAAATCCTTCTTTCAATCCACCATATTTTGTTAAACCTCGTTTTGGTGCATCTTCCCTTTTCGTAGATGAGAAGTCAATTTGTTATACATGGAATGAAGCGTGTGAAAGAACGAGAATACTTTTATCAAAAGGACTTGATGTGATAATTGAAGAATTTATTGATGGAATACTATATAGTGTTCCTGTGTTTTTCAATGATCAAAAGCCTTGCTTTCTTCCACCGGTATGTGAAAAATCAAACCTAAAAGGTAATGTGGTAACATACTATCAAAAAAGAAAAGTAGAAGAGGGCCTCACACGAACAATTGAAGAAGAGCCAAGACTTATTAATATATTGATTAGCAGTGCACAAACCTTATTACAATTCATTTTACCAATTGATTATGTGAGATTTGATTTTATTGTTACAAATAATTTCACTCCATACTTTATAGAATTTAATGTTTGTTGTAATCTTGGAAAGCAATCTGCATTCGTGCTTTCGGCAAACTCCAAAAACATATCACAAGAAGCACTTGTAAAGCAAATTGTTGAAAACAGTTTAAAAAGACAAATAGTCTTCTGAAAGAAGTGCTAAGGGTTCTATTATCCAATATTCAAGAAAACAAGGGGAAAATATTTCTTTCCATTCATTTGTATCAAATGGCATTTGTTTTTCTATTCTATTTCTCAAATTGCGTCTAGTTACCCCAAACTTGTTTGTGAGCTTATCTGTTTCATTCAAATATCGTAGTGCATTAGCATAATCTTTTTTTATATAAAAGATAGATGACAATGATAAATAGAATTTAGCTTTCAATCTGTTAAGATTAGAACTTTCAACTTGATCCTTTAATATAATCATTTCATCAAGTGCTTCATCATTTCTTCCTTGAGAGATTAATAATCCACAATAGTTTATAGTTGCATATGTTTTGGGCATTATACTCTTTGCAACAAAAATTGATAATTTCAAATATTTTGAAGCTGAAAATGTATCATCGCAATAAAGATAAGAAATTCCAAGATTATTTGAAACTATATGAATTTGCTCTAGACCATACTTAAGTAAAGAATCATAAGATTCTTGTAACATTTTGTTAGCCTTTTGGGGGTCGTTAAAGATAAAACACCTTGCCATATTACAAACGGTCGTATATTCTCCGTAAAAGTCTTGATTCTCTTTAAATATGCTTAAAGCAGTTTCCCAATAAAGAAGTGCCTTTTGGTTCGGAAAAAGAGTAGCCGAGTTTCTTAAAAAATATGCAAAATACTTACTTTTTGTTAACTTGCTACAATTTATGTTTTGTAGGAATACTTCTTTTGCCTTTTTTTCTTTGCCAAAATGTATGTTGTTTATAACCAACAAAGATAACAGCAAAGCTTTTTCATCTATATCTTTACAACTTTTCAATAGTATTTTTAATAATTTTTCCGCTTCAGAATGATCTCTGCATCTGTTTAATGTAAAAGCATATAATTTTTTTATGTTTCTTTCCTCATGATAGATGTTTGATAAATTGGATAGAAGGATTTTAGCATCTCTGTATTTTAATTTTTTAATTAAACAAATCACATATAAAAATTGTCCTTCTTTACTTTTTATACTTTGCAATTCTTTCATGAGTGTTTCAGATATTGTTAAACCTCTGTGCAGTAGACTAACAGTGGCTTTTATCGCCCATTTATCTTTTTGAGAAAAGCTATATTTTTGTGATATTTCAAAAAGTTTTAACACTTCATCGTGAGTTAAATCTTGCTTGCTATTCAAAAAATCATATACTGCACTATGATACACAAGTGAATCAGCAGGATTATTGATAAGATTTTTCCAATAATCAGCATTTTCATTAGTATATCTAATTTTATATTTTTTACTGTTGTTAGCAGAATATGTGTGTGTTAACAACTCATCATTCTCCAACAAGTCCAAAGTTTTTTCGTATTCGCTATATGAAATAAGAGTGCTGAATGGCAGTGTCGTAATAATTTCATATAGTTCGGTTTCGTTAATCTCATCATTTAATATCAACAATACGCTTGATATTTCCGCCTTGAACTTTGATGTGGATAAGTCAATATACGAACTGTTATTTATATTATAAATTATTTTTCGTATATTTCCCTGAGTTTTCACTTGAAGTTCTTTAGCGTAACAATCACTAATGTTTTTTGAAAATTTTTCTCCAAGTTCTTTGATACATATTGTACTAGGAATACCGAAAGAACGCTCTATAATCCTGTTTTGCGAACCTAATTCAAGTAGTAGTTTTTCGGCATTTCCAGTTATTTCCCCATGAACAGAAAAAACAAATGTTATGTTCATCATTTTTGACAACGCTATCATATCATAAATAGAGTCATTATCAATAAATTGAATATTGTCCACAAAAAAGTACATCTGTTTTTGTGTTGAAAAATAATTTACTATATAGAAAAATCCTTCTTTGATAACATCGGAATAAAAACCTGAATATATTGGCATAGCTTTTTTTTCATCGAAAATACATGATAAAGTTTCGCCTAAAGCAGGTAAATCTTTAACTATGTTTTTCGACAACGATTCTTCATATTCTCCGTAGTTTTCATCAGTATAAAGTTGCAGGGATTGATAAAGTTCACCCTTTTTTATTGAAATATCTTTCATAATTTTATGAATTGGTGAGCGTGCATTTTCAGACAGTTCTGAGTAAAAACACAGTATATCGTTTGTACTTTTAAGAGTCCACTGAACCCTATGAAAGAACGCTGTTATTCCATAACTTGGACAAGTTCTATAAACTATTATTTTCATCTTCGGATTAAAAATTAACCCAATAGCATCATTCAATTCATCTTTTCTATCTGCGTAAAAAGACATTTTTTCACTTCTTTCGAAATAATATTAAGGAGATTATCATATGTATGGTCCAATGTACAAAAAATTAATTAAAGATATCTGTGAAGAACTTAACATAGCACTTCAGGAAATAACATCAGATCTTTTTTGTTTGATAAAAAATGAACAAAAAGAGTATATATGGAGTCGTCGTTTTCCACTTACATCACTTTCTGTGGGCAGAATTGTGGATTCTAAAAGTTTGTGTAGTAATGTTTTATTAAACAACGAAATCCCTGTTGTAGAACACGAAAAGTTATTTAGATATGATTCCGAAGAATTTAATATGTTCAAAAAATCAAATTTTACAATTTGCTTTGAAATGCTTAAAAAACATAGTCAAATTGTATTGAAGCCTGATAATTCTTGTGAGGGTTCTTATGTTTTCAAATGTTGTACAGTTAACGAAATCGAATTTGCTTTATTTACAATATTTAGTAAATATAAAACTGCTGCGGTTTCTCCCTATATAGATATAAAAAATGAATATCGGGCATTTTACTTAGAAGGAAAAATATTGTTAGTATACAAAAAGATCCGACCTTTTGTTGTTGGTGATGGCATATCATCATTGGAAACCCTTATAAATTTAAAGTATGACAACAATGATTTTTTCGACAAAAAGTTTATTAATAATAGTCTTATTCCTTTAAAAGGTGAAGAAGTATTAGTTGGTTGGAAACACAATCTCAGTCAGAAAAGCACACCCGAATTAGTTGAAGATCTCTCTATAATAGAAAAAATATCAAAAATAGCAGTTAATGTAGGAAGTGTTATTAATGCTGGGTTTGTAACGATAGATATAGTAGAAGAAAACGATAATATATTTAAAGTGTTAGAGGTAAACTCCGGAGTTGCAATGGATCAGTTTTTAATAAAGCACAAGAACGGTTATAATATTGCCTACGATATATATAAATCCGCAATTAAATGTTTGTTTAAGCTATAATTATTAGTTATCTGCAAAAAAAACATCTATGGATAGGTCCATAGATGTTGAATCAAACTTTTCTTTATAAGAGAACTAAAGGAAGTTCTTGTTGTTAATCGTTGAAATTTTACATAATCAAGAATAATTAATGAAGGAAGGAAAAAACATGAACCAAACAATTTTATATTATCCTACCATTAATATTAAAGATGGCCAATGGTTGAGAAACGCCTTGTTATATTGGGATAACATTTCTTCAATTGTTCCTCATGAAAACTATGAAGATCTTTCATCGGATTTGCTTTTTTTGGAAAGTTGTGGTGTTTATGAAGCGGTCTATCCAGAGAATTTGTTTACATCTGAATACTCTGATGCTTTTTGTAATGCCATTTTAAATAGGATTTCCGAGTATGAAAAAAATATCAAAAATGAATTGCTTTTAGACGGAAATAGGACGATGATCCACAAGAGTAAACTCCACTGGTCAGTGGTGGAACAATTAAAACACAATAAAAATTTGAGCAATTGGATTTCAAGAGATTTGCTCAAAAAAAAGCATCCAGATTTTTATTTCTATGATGAGTGGTTGGAAATGGATGCCCAAATTGCTAGGATATATATGAGAACACTTGCGGAATTCTCAATAAAATGTTCTCATAAAGATATTGTTTTAGGTACAGATAAAATAAGAGAAAATCGAGAGATTTATTGTCATTCAACACCGCAGATTGATAATTTGTGTTATTGCCTAAACATTATTGATTGTTTTCCTCAGCCATCTTTGGAAACTAGTTTTGAGGATATTCTTGAATTCAAATATCGTAGAAGAGACGAGCTTAAAGATTTTAGAGATAAAATACAAGACTTAGAAGAGAGCATTTACCGTTCAGGAAGTATTGAGGAGATAAAACATTATGAGCGACGTTTTGTTGATAACTGGAAAAGATGCTATATGGATTATTATAGAGTGTTAAGAGACTCTAGAATAAATTTTGTTTTAGGAAATTTAGGCACTTTGATTGCAATACCCTTTGCAGGAGATATGATGACTGAATATATAGGACCGGGTTTTGCTGATGCTGTTCAAACAGGGATTGGTTTATTGCAGATGGGATTTAGTTATATCAACTATAAGAACAAAATTAATCCCCAAACCGACGGAGGCTTTAGTTATATAATTAGTGCAAGGGAAGAGGGAATGACAGTTGTTTAATATTTGTATTTTATTTGTGTCTTCAATTCTAAAAACATAAATAATGTTTCCAATGGATGAAACAAGAGTTCGTTATTTAATTTGATGTTTTATATATAGTACAATTAAATGATAATATTTAATTATCAACACAAAGGAGAATTAAAATTGCGGGGCAAACTCATTATCTTGTTCGGTATAGATGGAAGCGGGAAATCTACAATATTAGAAATGTTAAAAAACAGTAACTTGAAAAACACAGTGTATACATCTTGTTTGAAAAATGCATTGTTTGAAGAAGAATTATACAAAGCGGAAAAAGAATTGCATTTTTCTCACGATGATATTTTTTCGCACGAATTTAAACACGTATTACATATCGGAAGCGTAATCTATAATATGTTTAACAGGATTTTGCCTCTTCTTAATAGTGGCAAGAATGTAATTCTTGACAGATACACT
This sequence comes from Candidatus Gastranaerophilaceae bacterium, assembly GCA_045636305.1. Taxonomy (GTDB): domain Bacteria; phylum Cyanobacteriota; class Vampirovibrionia; order Gastranaerophilales; family Gastranaerophilaceae; genus RGIG2134. The sequence continues at coordinate 49,681 of JAZTXF010000083.1, forward strand.
ATTTGCGTAAATTTATTTACAGATCTATTTCTTGGCTCTTCATTTGGATGTTTGTCAAATGCTTTGGAGTGTTTGCCAAATCCAGATTTTGGAATATATTTTGATGTTGATGTTGACACTGCGTTTCAAAGAATTGAAAGAAGAAACACTATTACCGGAACACCCTCTCATTATAGCGAAAGTAAAGAGTCTTTGTTAAGAAAAAAAGCGGGATACGAAGCTATGATTCCTAACGAGCCTTACCGTATAGAAAGAATAAATACAAATCAGGAAATAGACAAGGTATACTCTTCTATACTAGAAATTTTGAACCAAGAACTACTTTTCTGAATATAAAACAAACATTTAGTTGGATGAACTTTTTAAACTAAAAGTTTATTTTCCACAATTATATGTAGAATACTCCAAACAGTTATTTATAAAAAGTTGCGATGTGATTCTTGTTGTTTTGGGTTTTTAAAACAAGAATATAAGAACCACCTGTTTAAGAAAGAGGATCAATATGTCTGATTTTTCAAAAAAAGTATTTATTTGTTTTGCGGCTAAAGACCGATATGAAATAGTTCAACCTATTGTTCATCATCTAAAAAATTATGGCGTTGATATTTGGTACGATAGATATGAAATGGTTATGGGAGATGATCGATTTTTAAGAAATATAGAGGAAGGTGCCGGTAAGTGCAAATATGCATTAGTTGTTTTATCTACAAATACAATTAATTCTGTATGTGCAACTGAAGAAATCAAAAAATTGGAATTAAGATATCTTGAAGATGATGTCGTTGTTTTCCCTGTGTTATATGAATTGAAACCATGCAATATTCCATGTGAATTTGAATGGATTCGTAATTTGATTTTCAAAGAAGTTGACCGTACAACAGGTACTTTGGAAATATGTAATCACATTGCGTGTAAAATAACACAGGATATTCTGAGTTCTTGTAAATATAAAACAATACCTGAAATTATCAATGCTGATTTGCCACTTTTGAAACCAATAAAATCTTTGCTCACAAAATACGCTCAGATAGACAATTCGAATCTTAACAGTAGAGTTGCTTTGCTTTATGCTACATATACAGTTATAACATCTAATGATCCTTTGCTTGATTTGCTTTGCCAAATACCTAAAAAATCGTTTGAGTGGTTATTTACCGAAACCTTGCTTAATCTTACTATAGATTATAGAGAGATATGGCTATTAGAGAATTCTATATGTATATTAATTGACTCTTATATTACATCTTGTATTGAATCCAAAATGTAAACAATTATTTTCGCCAATTCTTCTGTGTTACAATTTGATGTAAGTCTATCTATGCTTTTTTCTAAATACGGATACTTTGTTATATTATTTTTCATTTCTTTCCATATTAGTTCAGACCTCATTCCGGGATATGATATTGGAATAATTGTTTTTTGTTTTTTCAATGCTATTTCAAATTCTTCCTTAACTCCACTAAGAGGATTAGGGGAATCTTTATTGTAATCTCCAAAGACAAATATTACTGAACCGCATTCAGAAATAACCTCTTCACGCAGCCTCTTTTTTTCTCCCAATGATGCTTCTCCCAAACCAACAAAGGGTCTAGTGATAATATACTTTTCTTTGTCTTTGATTCCTTTTTTCGCAAGATATTCATTTGCGTAACCAATGATATGTGTTCCAAAATGTCTTCCAATACCATTGATAATTCGATAATCATTAGCTAAAAGATGAGATGTAATACTACGAGACAAATTATGAGAATATTCTTCAATATTTTTATCAAATGAACGAAAAGCACCAGAAATAAAAACTCTTTTGTTACGTATTCTCATATTCAGTTCGCTTAATACAAAGAGAATATCAGAGTAATCATCTACAAGAAGAACACGAATGTGGTATCTGCGTTCCAAATCATCTATAAAATGATAGAAATACGGATTGGTTTTGTCTTTTTTCATTATTGTATAGTGATACGGAGCTGCTTCACCTAAATACTTTGTGATTTCGCTTAAACAGTCCATAACCAAATAGTCTGTAAAACTGTATCCAATAAATAAAAAAGTACTTGAAATCAACTCTCTTTTAAAAAACATTAGCATCATTCGATGACTGGTTGAGTACTCTTCATAGTCTTTTTGGGTAACAATTATACCATCAGGATTTGAGATATCTCCGTTCATTTTATATATATTGATTCGTTTGTTAAGCTCAACGCCAGACAGATCCGAATCTCTAAACACTTTATTAGTTAAAACATTACGGTTTTTATAGTTTAATTCCAACACATTATCAAAATTTGTTGTCCATATGTTTGTGAAGCCAACATCAATCAGTTCATTTATTAAAGGACTGTGAAAATCGTTTTTATTAATGATTTCATTAATTCGTTTTCTGAGTTCTGCCAGTCCGAATTTATTTGAATAATATTGGGCGATTTTGTAGTAATCAGTTACATTATCCAATGATGTGCCAAGTTCTTTTACGAGAGGCTTAAACAAGTCATGCCAAGAAGGGTATCCGGCATTGGCTGAAGCTCCTGCACCCACAAAAAGTGATATACGTTCGTCAAGTGCTTGACGTGTAAATTGATTAAGAAATTCCTCTCTGTTTAACGGCATGGTTGGTTTCCCTTTCTTTATTTTTTACTGTATGAAGCAAAATTTTTATATATTGATAATTAAATATTATCAACATAAAAAATAGCCGCCAAAATGATGGCAGCTATGGAAATCAGATATTAATATGTATTTTGTTTCTAGGGTGTTTTCGGGATAATATTTTCTTTTGAGCCGATAGACTTATATGAGTATAAATCTGCGTTGTTTGTATTGAACTATGTCCAAGAAGTTCTTGTATATATCTGATATCAACATCTTCCTCGGTAAGCATAGTGGCTACGGTGTGTCTGAACATATGCGGTGTAATATGGATTTCAATACCGGTTTTGTTGACATATTTATTTATAATACAACGAACAGATTGTTCTTGAAGTTTTCGTCCTCTGTTATTTATAAAGAAATATCCTGTTTCATCTATACTTTTAGAAAAGTTGTTTTTATAAAGCCTTAAAGCTTTTAAAACACTTGGATTAGTTATTTGAATGTATCTCTCTCGATTTCCTTTACCGTTTACTTTAATTAGTTTCTGTTTTATATCAACATCGTAGCTCTTTAATGAACACATTTCTCCTACTCTAACTCCAGAAGCAAATAGTAATTCAAATACAGCTATATCTCTTGATATGTTTTTTCTTTGATATTCATTAGTTGCATTTGAATTAAAAGAAGCATAGGCATAGTTTAAAATTTTTGAAAGTACACTTGATGGAAATGTTCTAGGAAGAATCAAAGCTTCTTTCCTTTTAAAGTTTATTTTGTGAAAAGGATCGTACTCGATAATTTCTTCTGTTTCTAAATAATGAAAGAATGCTTTTAAACTGGCAATTTTTCTTTTGGCAGTTCGTGGCTTATAGGCTTTGTAAACGAAACTGATAAAGTCCAATATTACTGGTTTGTTGCACCATTCATAATCATTGTCGTGCCAACTTCTGAATTGTTTTAAATCGGTTTGGTATGCAGCTTTGGTTTTTTCTGAAACACCTTTCATACATTCACAGAAATCAATATATTCTTTGATTTGTTTTGACAGATTAACCATTAATATCTACTCCTTACTGTTTTATGGGTATACTTATGTTAATCATATCAGAAATCTCAGAAAATAGACAGATTTCATACCAATCAAATAAATAGTATTGTGATTTTAAAAGTCAGCGATAGACGACTTCTTGTGCAGAAGGGTGTCTGTTGTTGGCTTTTTCTCTTTTTGAGAAATGTAAACAATATATGAACAGGATGTTAACTTTTTAGCAATTGTTGAAAAGTTTGCAACTAATAAAGTTTATGTTTCTTTTACAGAATCCAGGAGAGGAGGTGTATGGCTATTTCGAATTCATCAAAAAGACAAGAGAAGATCCTTGAGATTTTAAGCATTCGACGTTTTGATACGATTGCTAATCTGGCTGATGAGTTTGGAGTTAGTCGATACACCATAATGAGAGATATTAGAATCTTGATTGAATATTCTCCTATTTATACTGTGAGAGGCCCGGCTGGCGGTGTTTATTTTGAAAAAGATTGTTTTCACACAAAAAGTGAATATGCAGCAAATAAACATTTGTCGGACAAGCAAGAGAAAGCCATTCGAGATATAATTGAAGGTTTGCCTCCTAACATTTCGGAACTACATAGTATATTAATTGATTTTGCTAGACCTAAATAGATATCTGCTTTCTCCTCCATTGAACATGAAAAAGAAGTTCTTTTCATCTCAACCCAAAGGAGAAATGATATAATTTTTATCTTTTTAGCAGGTAACAGTTTAATTCCGGCTAACTAGATTTTTTGAACATTGATAATAAAATAAAAAATTATTCTTGCAACAAATTCAAGAGATGAGCCTTTTTGAAAGATACGCCATGACCATTAGCGAGCGAGAAATATCTTATTCAAAAGAATCAATTTGCAACTGATTTGGCGATGATATCCTTGGATAGAAAACTCTCCATCGGCTGTATTTCGAGCGTGATAACAACCGTCGCAAGATACAGGGTGCGTGACCTCGTAAGTTAATCGGGGGTGTAAAACGAGTGCAGGAGCAAAACTGCGGCTTGAATAATTAGAACAAAGGCAGAAAAATATGTCAGTAGTATTGGGACATATTTTTGTGCTTTTGTTCTATACAATTTGATTACTTATGTGGAGTGATTTTATGAACAGTTTGTTTGATAAGCAACTTTCCAACAATTCATCAAGAGTGTGTTCGGATGTAATGAGTGTTGAAGAGATGTGTTCTTTTTTGAAGATTAGCAAAAAAACCGGGTATAAACTTTTAAGAGAAGAAAAAATAAAAAGCCTACGAATTGGCAGGATATATAGAATTTCTAAAATTCATATTTATGCTTATTTAAATTGCAATATGTGACATCGTTGTGTTTTGTTTTAAACCTTACTATAATGGTTACATAAACATTCAATAACAATGTGCTACATAAAAAAGGAGGTTAAACAGATTGGTAGCAGGACATCTTTCTGAAAAGAAAGGTTATTATTATGCGGTAATTAGTTTTAACGATAACCAAGGAAAACGAAAGACAAAATGGTATTCAACCGGTCTTCCTGTGAAAGGTAATAAAAAGAAAGCAGAAGCAATGCTTACTGACATCAGGTGTAATTTCAAAATTCCCAAAGGGAACGAGTTGAATGATGATATGCTTTTTTCGGATTATCTTGAAGTATGGCTTACAATTGTAAAATCTACTGTAGCAGTTACAACATATTCATCATATTGCAGTATGGTAAGAAATATTATTGCACCATTCTTCAGAGAAAAAAATATCACATTGCAGGATCTTAAAGCTAAGGATATTCAAGAGTTTTATTTGCAACAACTTGATCGAGTGAAAGCAACGTCGGTAATTCATTACCATGCTAATATTCACAAGGCGTTGAAATATGCTGTAAAAATTGACCTGATAGATTCAAATCCTGCAGATAAAGTTGAACGCCCCAAAAAAGAAAAATTTGTAGCAAATTACTACAAATCGGAAGATATTAATAAGCTTCTTGAGGTTTCAAAAGGTACACATCTTGAAATTCCAGTGTTACTTGCGGCATTTTATGGATTGAGAAGAAGTGAAGTTATCGGACTAAAATGGGATGCGATTGATTTTGAAAACAACACCATTGTCATAAAACACACAGTAACGAAAGCTATCATAGACGGTAAACGAGAAACAATTATATCTGACACAACAAAAACCAAGTCGAGCAGAAGAAGTTTGCCTCTTGTTGATTTCGTAAAACAAAGACTTTTATTGTTACAGCAGGAGCAGGAAAGAAACAGATATCTTTGCGGAAGATGCTATAACAATGAATATGACGGCTATTTATGCGTGAATGAAATCGGTGATATAATTTCTCCTGATTATGTGTCAAAAGCGTTTAAACAGCTTCTAAGAAGGAATAACCTTAAAGAAATTCGTTTTCACGATTTGAGACACAGCTGTGCCAGTATGCTTCTTGCAAACGGTGTACCTATGAAACAGATTCAGGAATGGCTGGGTCATAGTGATTATTCAACAACTGCTAATTACTATGCACATCTTGATTTCAGTTCAAAATTATTGTCTGCGGATGCGATGCTTTCGGGCCTCGGTATTGAAAAAACAAAAAGTTCAACATATTGAACTTAATAAAATGGAGAGAACTGCAGGAGAGAACTCAATAAAATGAGTGGTTTTTCAAGGTTGTCTCAAAAAAACAAATCCCTCAAAAACCTAATGTTTTCAAGGGATTTGGTCTGGCGGAGAGTTAGGGATTCGAACCCTAGGTGAGTTTCCCCACACAGCATTTCGAGTGCTGCACCTTCGACCTCTCGGACAACTCTCCGTATATTCTTTTTTCAGCTCTGCTATTTTAACAGATTTCGGCGGTGTTGTCAATCCGTTTTTAATCAAACCCCGATACAATTTATCAGTATTATTTTATTTATTATAAGTAATTATGACGAAAAGCCTGATTTTAGTTGACTTTTTTACTTTAGTATGATAATGTATTAACACAATAAAAGCCGATTTTGGCTGAAAAGGAGTAATATTTATGAAGAAAATTCTTGCACTTCTCCTCGCACTCTCAATGGTATTCGCTCTCGGCGCTTGCGCTAAAAAACCCGCTGCTGAAAAGACCGACGCTGAATACATTACCGAAAAGGGCGAAATGATCATCGGTATCACGCTTTTCGCTCCCATGAACTACTACGATGCAAATAACGAACTCATCGGCTTTGAAACCGAATTTGCAAAGGCTGTTTGCGAAAAGCTCGGCGTTAACGCAAAGTTCCAGGAAATCAACTGGGCTGCAAAAGAAACAGAGCTTAACGGCAAAACAATCGACTGCATCTGGAACGGTATGACAATCGATGCTGAAAGACTCGAGAATATGTCAATCTCCACTCCCTATATGCAGAACAAGCAGGTTCTCATCATGAAGGCTGACAAGGCTGCTGCATTCACATCAATCGACGGTCTCAATATCGCAGCAGAAGGCGGCTCCGCAGGTGCAAACGTTATTGAAAACGATGCTTACTTTGCAAACGCACAGTTTGTTGAGGTTGAAGATATGGCTGCTGCTCTTATGGAAGTCAAGGCAGGTACATCCGACGGTTGCGTTATCGACTATATCACAGCTCTCGGCTCAATCGGTGAAGGCACAGACTATGCAGACCTTGTTGTTGTTGAAAACGCAAAGTTTGAACTCGGCAACGATGAGCAGTACGGTATCGCATTCCGCAAGGGCAGTGATATGACTGCAAAGGTTAACGCTGCTATCACAGAGCTTGTTGCTGACGGCACTCTTCAGAGCATTGCTGCAAAGTATAAGCTTGAAAACGAACTTATCGCTAAATAATTTAGATTACAGGAAGATATAAATGACACAAATTTTGCTTAATGCTGCACAGGGCGGCTTTCTGAATTCGGAGTTTGCGGAGGTTTCGATATCTCTGCTTGACGGTCTCTGGCAAAACGTCAGGCTCTTCGGGTCAACGCTTCTTTTTGCGTTGCCGCTCGGTCTGATCATTACCTTTGGCTCGATGTCAAAATTCCGCCCTCTCAAATATCTGACGAAGACGTTTGTCTGGGTTATCAGAGGTACACCTCTTATGCTTCAGCTTTTCGTTGTTTTCTACGTGCCGGGACTTCTTTTTGACGTTCCGATGCAGGACAGAATGACGGCAGCTCTCATTGCTTTTGTTATAAATTATTCCGCATATTTTTCGGAAATCTACAGAGGCGGCATCGAGAGTATCCCCAAAGGACAGTATGAGGCTTGTCAGGTGCTCGGCATGACGAAAGGACAGACTTTCTTCAAGGTTATTCTGATGCAGGTTGTCAAGAGAGTTGTTCCCCCGATGAGCAACGAAATCATTACACTTGTCAAGGATACCTCCCTTGCGAGAGTTATTGCCGTTTCGGAAATTCTGATGGCAGCCGAACGCTTTTCAAGAAAAGGTGTTATCTGGCCGCTTTTCTACACGGCGGTTTATTTCCTCATCTTCTGCGGCGGACTCACCCTTCTTTTCGGTTGGATTGAAAAGAAGCTTGACTATTACAAAGGATAAGGTGCGGCAATGGCAATACTTGAAGTTACAAATATTCACAAGAGCTTCGGAAACAACCACGTTCTCAACGGTATAGGCTTTAATCTTGAAGAAGGTTCCGTACTTTCAATTATCGGTTCTTCGGGCAGCGGTAAAACAACGCTTCTGCGCTGCATAACCTCGCTTGAAACCGCTGATGAAGGTCAAATCATTGTAAACGGCAACGTTGTTTTCGACAGCGAAAATCAGCATAAATTCACGAAGGAAGAGATTCGCAAAAACCGTCTTTCGGTTGGTCTTGTTTTCCAGTCCTTTAATCTGTTCCCGCAATACAGCGTTCTTGAAAACGTTACTCTTGCGGTGAAGCTTCAGGCTAAGAACAGAGAGGATTACAAAGCGAACAAGAAGGCGATTCTTGAAGAAATTGAAGCCGAGGGAATGGAGCTTCTGCGCAAGGTTGGTCTTGCTGAAAAAAGAGATGCCTATCCCTGTGAGCTTTCGGGCGGTCAGCAGCAGAGAGTTTCGATTGCGAGAGCCCTTGCTATGAAACCCGATATTCTCTTCTTCGATGAACCTACGTCAGCACTCGACCCTGAACTTACGGGTGAAATTCTCAAGGTTATCAAGGGTCTTGCGGCGGATAATATGACGATGGTAATCGTTACTCACGAAATGTCCTTTGCAAGAGACGTTTCCGATTACATCATCTTTATGGATGGCGGCGTTATTGCGGAGCAGGGTACACCCGAACAGGTTATCATGAATCCGAAGAACGAGCGCACAAAGGCTTTCTTAAGCCGTTTCCAACAGTAAAAAATAAGCGCAGCGGTTGATTTCAGCCGCTGCGCATTTTGTTTTGTCAGATTAGTAGCAGAGTGTGTCGGTCTCCATATAACGAACGCCCATATTGTAGAGCATCTTTGCATCTTCAATTGTGTTGACGGTCCAGAATGAAAGTCCGATGCCGTGGTCAACCGCAAGCTGAATGCTCTGCTTGTCGTTAGCTGCGAGGTTGGGTGAAAGCCAGGTGTTGCCGAGTTCCTTTGCTTCTGCGATGTTTTTCTCGTCTATCTTATCGATGAGATACCAGAGTTCAATATCCTTGTTGAGCTTTCTGATTGCCTTGAGCTGCTCAAGGTCGAAGGAAATGATGATTGACTGCTCGGTGAGCCCTTTTGCTTCAACAGCATCGAGGATGGTATAAAGCTGATCGTAATTTTCAGATTTGATTTCAATCTGAGGTCTTGTTGACGAGCCTACGAATACGTCGAGATACTCTTCGAGAGTGGGCATACCGAGATTTTCATATGCCCAGAAGTTCGAGCCGTTTTTGAAACGAAGCTGACGGACTTCTTCGAGAGTCATATCTTCAACTGCGCCCATCTGACAGAAACGTCCGTTGACGTCGCCGTTGTGCAGAAGCACCCAATGACCGTCTTTTGTGAGTCTGATATCGCATTCTGCGGAATAGAAGCCGAGCTCAACAGATTTCTGATATGCGGGGAGTGAATTCTCGGGAGCAACAGCAGTGATGCCTCTGTGAGCGGTGAGGTAGATGGGGTCATCAGCACTTCCCACACCGTTTTCGTTGAGTGAAATCAAATCAAAGGGTCTGTTGAAAAGCTTCGCAACGTGAATGAAGGGGAGAAAGGGGCACATAAATATGGGAACGAGAATTGATGAGATAATCTGATTGATAAATGTCATTTTTTTCACTACCTTTTAAAAAATTTCGTAATAAACGGGAGGCTTCAACGAAAGCCTCCCGCAAATTTGTTATATTGAGGTTTTATGCTTCAACGGTTTCTTTGGTTTCTTCAGCTTTGGCAGCCTCTGAAGCTACCTTTTTGTTTTCGATTTCGTCGAGAGCCTTTGCCATCATAGCGCGGATTTCATCCTTGGGTGTGCCCTTTGCAACAAGATCAAAATACTCGTCTGAGGGGATACCGCCGACAAGGCACTGCTTATACTTGATGGGAGTGCCCTTGATGGTGATGACGATGTTGAGAGCAAGAAGAAGAACGAGCATTCCGATATAAACGAAGATGCCTGCGCCGATCTTGCCGCTGAGGTAACCGCCGAGAGCGGCAGTTGCGTTTGATGCGAAGCTGAGGAAGAAGAAAACGGATGCAACTGCGAAAGCGATTGAAATACCGTTGAGGGTGAGGTTTCTGACGTTACCCTTGGGTCCGCAGGCTGCCATAAGGGCAAGCAAGCTGAGGATAAGAACAACAGCAGAAAGGGCAAGTGCAGCGAGTGCACCCGCATAACCGATGAATACACCGCCGAGAGCCTCTGTGCCGATCATGGCGAAGAGTGCATCGAAATCGAGGTTTGAGAAAACGTCGATAAGAGCGATGAGATTGACGGATGTTGTTTTGTCGCCCATAAAGGGAGCTTTGAAGCTGATTTCACAAAGAGGAATCAGCAACGCTGCGATGGGCAGAATAGAAAGGAAGATTCTGATTATTGTGAGCTTTGAGCCTACGAATGAAGCTTTGAGTCTGTCTATTCTTTTCTGAAGTCTGGCATGCTCTGCTTCGGCTGCATCGGCTTCGTCAAGAAGCTTTTCTTCAAGACCGTAATAAACAAGGTTGACACCGCAATCGGGGCAATTGGGACGCCAATCAAATAATGTAAGTTTTTTTCCGCACTTAGGACAGTTTGCCATATGCTTTCCTCCATATCAAGAGTATTTTACAGTATATTAAATTTTAACATAATATATCAACTAAATCAATAGTGAACAATAACTAAAAAGAGCGCTCAAAATTCAGCATTATGCCTATGAACGCTCTTTTTTGTTCAATTTTCAGATTAATCCACCGTCAGCCGTGATGACCTGGGCAGTGACGTACGATGAATCCTTGCCTGCGAGGAAGGAGACGATTCCTGCAATTTCGTCGGGGTTTCCGAATCTGCCCATAGGAATTTCTTCGGCAAAAGCGGATTTGTCTTCGTCTGAAAGGATGGAGTTCATCTTTGTATCGATTGCTCCCGGAGCGATGCAGTTGACCTGAATGTTGCTCGGAGCAAGTTCTTTTGCGAGAGCCTTCGTGAATCCGATGACCGCCGCCTTGGTTGCGGAATAGACTGTTTCGCAAGATGCACCGCAGACACCCCACATTGAAGCGATGTTGATTATCTTTCCTGATTTGCGGCTGACCATATGGGGAACGGCGAATTTGCAGCAGTTATAGACGCTTTTGAAATTAACTGCGCAGATGCGGTCGAATTCCTCCTCCGTAATATCCGTGAAAAGCTTTTGCTGGGCTATACCCGCATTGTTTACGAGTACGGAAACACCTCCGAAATATTCTTCGGCATCTGCAAAAATCTTTTCCATCTGACCGTAGTCGGCGACGTCTGCTTTATAAAATCTGCATTTTACGCCAAGTTTTTTAAGCTCGTTTTCAAGTTGTTTCGCACCGTCTTCATCGGAAAACCAGCAGGCGGCGATATCGAATCCGTCTGCGGCAAGTCTCAAAGCGATTGCTTTGCCGATTCCTCCCGATGCGCCGGTAATCAATGCGCAATTATTCATAAATTATAAACCGAGACCGAGGTCGAAGCCGCTGCCGTAAACAGCAGAAATGTCAAAATAGCCGATGGGAATTCTGAGTTTGGAGGTGTCAGCTTTGTTTGAAACCTCGGTAAGCTCCCAGATTGTGACGTCTTTGTCTGCGATGATTTCAACTCTGATGGGGTTACCCTTATCGTCGAAATAGTTTCTTGTGATTGAGCCGTCTTCCGACTTGTAAGCGTCGCAGTAGTACGTTTTGCCGCTTGCTTTAAGTTCGTAGGATGCATCGTAAACGAGGCTGCTTTCGAGTTCTTCTTCAAAGATTTCAGGGTTGAAGAGGGTTTCGAATGAATCGCCGGGAATCTCTGTGTAGAGCTTTATTGCGGGCATAATCATATAGCATTTGCCGTCTTTATAGAGGATACTTGCTCTCATCGATGAGCCCATACCGTCAACGGGCATACTTGTTTCGATGAGAAGATTCTTGCCGCTTTTTGTCCAGCTGAGGGGAACGTTGTTTTCGGCACCGTCCATAATTGATTTGATATTCATTTTTACGGTGAAAGCGTTACCGCTGATGATATCCTGATATGATTTTGTATCCGGGCGTACGGGTCTGCCGTCATCGCCGAGTTCAACGGTTACCTTGGTGAGTTTATCCTCGGGAACAAGGCTGTCGGAAAGCACGAAATCGACTTCTTCGGTCTTTTCAACGAGCATATCGGGGTTCTGCTCAAACTGTTTGCTCACCTGCTCAAGGTGAATCTGAACCTGTTCTTCCTTGGAATACTTTGTGACGCCGACAACGTTGTTCTTATCCTTTTCGGTCACCTTGTTGCCGTTTGCATCGGTGTATTCATAGATGATTTCGCCTTTGAAATTCTTGTTGGTGACAACGGGAACCATATTGCCGTTGCCGTCATCGATGTAAAGCTCTGTTTCTTCGAGGTTGACCGTGGGTACTGCAACGGGTTCTGTTGTGCTGACATCAGTACCTTCGAGGTTGCCTTCAAGACCGTTTTTGCAGGCGGTGAAGCCGAAAAGAACGGCAAAAACAGAGAGTATTGCAATAATTTTTTTCATCATAATGTTGTTCCTCCGTGTGGTGCCGCTGATAAGCGGCTTCTGAGCGGACATACAGTACCGCTGATATATAGGATAGCTGATTTTTATAATAAAATCAAGTACAGAATAATAAATTATAGTAGCTAAATTGTAAAGGATTTGTTGCCAAACTGTAACAATCGAAAAGAATTTGAAATAAATTCAAAAAACATCTTGCAAAAATATAATTATTACTTTATAATAATCTGCGGAAATCAGAAAAATGAATATTTGCTGATATGGCTCAGTTGGTAGAGCAGCGCATTCGTAATGCGCAGGTCGTCGGTTCGAGTCCGACTATCAGCTCCAGAAAAGCCTGTTTTTCGAAACAGGTTTTTCTTTTTTAAAAAGTAAAACCGCCCGACGCTCGGATGAACGTCAGGCGGTGATTTTTATTTGTTATTCGATTTCGGAGCTGATTGCGAGATTATAGAGAGCTTCGACTTCCTTTGAGGGCTTTCTGTCGATGAGAGAAACAATAATTGCAGCGAGACCACCGACGATGAAACCGGGGAGAAGTTCGTAAACACCTGTTGTGCCTGTGAGGAAGAGAAGCCAGAGAACGTCAACAACTGCACCGGCAACAACACCGGCGATTGCGCCTTTGTATGTGAGACGTTTCCAGAAGAGTGAAAGGATAATTACGGGACCGAAAGCCGAGCCGAAACCGCCCCATGCATTACCGACCATATCCATAATACTCTGAGCACCTTCACCCTTGCTGTTTGCAATAAAGAATGCAATGACAGCGATAATAAGAACAACGATTCTGCCGACCCAGAGGATCTCTTTATCAGAAGCATTCTTTCTGAAAATGGGCTTGTAAATGTCGCTTGTGAAAGATGATGAAGCAACAAGGAGCTGTGAGTCTGCCGTGCTCATTGCGGCTGCAACGATAGCGGAAAGAAGGAGACCTGCGATGAATCCGGGGAAGATATCCTGAGCGAGCTTGATGAAAACGAGATCCTGCTGCTCTGCCTGGGGAAGGGATGCTGTAACGCTGTATGCTCTGCCGAGGATTGCCATTGCAATTGCGGCGCCGAGGGAAAGGACAACCCAAACAATACCGATGGTAGCTGACTTCTTAAGAACCTTTGAGTTCTTGGTGGACATAAATCTTACAATGATGTGGGGCATACCGAAATAACCGAGACCCCATGCAAGACCTGAAACGATATCCTGCCATGATGCGGCGAAGGGATTGAGATTGATTGCGCCTTCTGTTGCGGTGTTGAATACACTGTAATCGAGATCTTTGACGACAAGGAGAACGATCGGAACTGCGAGAAGGGCAACGAGCATCATAAGACCCTGGAAGAAGTCTGTCCAGCAAACTGCCTTGAAGCCACCGAAGAAAGTGTAAACAATAATAATCGCAGCGAAAATAAGGAGCGCAAGTTCAGGTCTGTCTGCGAGAGCGGGAACAACCTGGATAAAAACTTTTTGACCTGCTACGAAGCTTGATGCAACGTAAACTGTGAAAAATACAAGGAAAACAAGTGCGCAGATGATCTGAAGAGCAGGGCTCTTTGCAAGAAAACGATTTGAAAGATACTGGGGAACAGTGATTGAATCGTTTGCTGCCTGTGAGAATTTGCGGAGTCTGCGTGCAACGAAAATCCAGTTTGCCGCAGTGCCGAGAGCGAGACCGATACC
>JAZTXF010000084.1:0-10226 GCA_045636305.1 Candidatus Gastranaerophilaceae bacterium
AAAGTTTATGTCCATCTGCCTCTCGACAGATATTCGACTCATTACTTCGCTCGCTTTCGCTACGCGTCTTTTCGTTATCCGTTCATTTCTCAATCAACAGGTATTTCTTCGTCGTTTTCAGCTATTCTCTTGTCAATGTGCTAAGCGGGCAAAACACAAGCCTTCCAGGCCGTTTCCATTCCCTTAATTTCAGAACCGATTTCTCAGTGTTGAAATCATATCACCAGCATTTTTCGTTGTCAACCTGTTTTTTAATTTATAAACTCTCTTGAGTTAGCAGAATTAATTCCTTAATTCACAGCCCAGGTTGGTTTCCTTTGCTTTTGGCAACAACAAGTTTATCCACTTGCTTTTATTAGTCTAAAATAAAAAATTTTTAATTTCAACATGTATTTTGTGTTTCTTTAAAAAAATTTACAAAAAAGCTAAAAACGTCATTATAGGTGAATTAAAAACTGTTTACAATACTTAATCAAGCGACTTATTAAACAAGAATTTTTATTTTTGAACGCATGCCGTAATTGCGTCCATTAATCTATTTACAGAAACAATTTCTATATTAAAGTCCTTTTGGTTGATTTTTGAAGATGCGGGGATAATGGCCTTTTTAAACCCTAATTTTTCTGATTCTTTCACCCGCTGTTCAACATTGTTTACTGCTCTAACCTCACCGGAAAGACCCACCTCACCTATTATGACGGTATCAGGGCTAATTATCACATCACGAGCGCAGGTTGCAACCGCCAAAGCTATACCTAAGTCAGCAGCGGGTTCATCTATATCTATCCCTCCGATAACATTTACGTAAACATCCAATTTACTGAGGTTCAGCCCAATTCTTTTTTCTAAAACTGCCAAAATTTGCAGTAGTCTATTGTAGTCAATGCCGTTAACCACACGTCTGGGCGAAGGATATGAGGTTTGTCCGACAAGGGCTTGGAGTTCAACAAGGACAGGTCTTGTTCCTTCTTTAGTCGCAATTACGGCATTACCTGATGTTATATTTTTTTCTCTTTCGTGTAAAAAAAGTTCACTTGGATTTAAAACTTCTTCGAGACCATTGTCCTTCATATTGAATATACCGACTTCTGATGTATTACCAAATCTGTTTTTTATTGAACGTAAAATTCTATAAGATTTATACCTGTCTCCTTCAAAATAAATAACAGTATCAACCATGTGCTCTAAAACCTTTGGTCCAGCAATTGTTCCGTCTTTTGTTACGTGTCCGACCACGATAACGGTTATATTTTTTGTTTTGGCAAGGGTCATAAGCTCATTGGTACATTCTCTGATTTGAGAAACGCTTCCTGGCGAAGATGTTATATTTTGTGTATAAACGGCTTGAATACTATCTATAATCAAAATGTCCGGACTTATTTGTTCAACTTGATTTTTAATCAACTCTAAATTTGTTTGAGCATAAACCAATAATTTCTGAGTTTGAGCCTTAAGCCTTTCTGCTCTTAGCTTTACTTGAGAAACGGATTCTTCAGCAGAGACATATAAAACTTTTCTGTTTTGAGCAATTGCATTTGATGTCTGTAAAAGAATTGTTGATTTTCCTATCCCCGGATCTCCGGCAAGAAGGACTAAAGACCCTTGAACAAGTCCGCCACCCAATGTTCTGTCGAATTCACTTAATCCTGTTGTAAACCTGATGGAATTGCTTAATTGAACTTCGATTATAGGCAACGCCGGTTCTGAATTATCAAAAATTGTTTTTTTAAACTGTTTATCCGAGGCTTCAATTTCTTCTGTCAAACTTCCCCATTCACCGCAATCAGGGCATTTCCCGATATATTTAATTGTTTCGTAGCCACATTTTTGGCATATCCATTTTGATTTAGCTTTTGCCATTGAATACCTGTTTTTTAGTTAACTATTTCAAAAATATCTTTACAAGTTTTAAACAATGCTTTAGCATCTGACAATTTAACCATATTTGGTCCGTCACAAAGTGCCTTGTCCGGTTCAGGGTGAACTTCAAAGAACAAGGCTTTCGCACCCGCTGCAACTGCCGCCTTAGCCAAAACAGGAACAAATCTTCTATCTCCGCCGGAGCATTCACCTAGCCCCCCCGGAAGTTGAACGCTGTGTGTTGCATCAAATACAACAGGGTATCCTAAATCCTGCATTATTTGAATACCGCGCATATCGGTTACAAGATTATTGTATCCGAAAGTTGTGCCTCTGTCCGTGAATAGAATATTATCGTTTCCGGAGTCAAATACTTTTTGTGCAAGAGGTTTCATTTGTTCAGGGGCTAAAAATTGCCCTTTTTTGATATTTACAATTTTACCTGTTTTTGCAGCTGCAACAAGCAAATCAGTTTGTCTGCAAAGAAACGCAGGAATTTGAAGAATATCTGCCACTTCTGCCGCAATTGCTGCTTGTTCGGGAGTGTGGATATCTGTAACAATAGGGACATTTAATCTTGTCTTGACTTCGTCAAGAATCTCCAAACCCTTTTCAATCCCCGGTCCCCGAAAAGAGTTAATAGAGCTTCTGTTAGCTTTATCGTATGAAGATTTAAATACAAAATTTATGTCAAGTTCTTGTGTAATTTCTTTCAATTTTTCTGCGGTTTCTAAAACCATGTGTTTTTCTTCAATAACACAAGGACCAGCCAGAATTGTTAATTTGTTTGCGCCTATTTCAAAATTATTCAATTTTATTTTTCTGATTTCGCTCATTATATCCTCTTTTTTATGTAAAATTTCTTTTAAAGTTTGAATTTTTTTCAATCACATACTATATTATAGTATAGGAAAATATTTTATTTTCAAAATTATAAAAAAATGTAAAATAAGTTTATGGAAGTTGGAGTTTATAAATGTTAATTGATGAATTGTTGGAACAGGTACGAGACAGAAAAGCTAGTGACTTGCATATATCAGCAGGGCTTCCTCCTATAGTTCGCGTGGATGGTCAGCTAATTCGTATGGAAATGCAACCATTAACAGCGGAAGATGTTGAATCTTTAGTTTTTCCAATGCTTAATAATGAACAAAGAAGGCTATTGGAACAATACTGGGAGCTTGATCTCTCATACGGCGTATATGGTTTGGGCCGTTTCAGGGTAAACGTCTATAAGGACAGGGGCAATTATGCTGCGGCTTTTCGTACGATTAATTCTGTTGCTTCAACGATTGAAGAATTAGGACTACCGGAAATTGTTCGCGAAATTACAGACAAACCAAGGGGTTTGGTTTTAGTGACAGGGCCGACCGGTTCCGGCAAATCAACTACATTGGCTGCAATGGTCGATCATATTAATTCTACACGTGCAGAACATATTTTGACAATTGAAGACCCAGTAGAGTTTATGCATATGTCTAAGAAAAGCGTGGTGCACCAACGCGAATTGGGACAAGACACCCGTTCTTTTTCTAATGCATTAAAATCAGCTTTGCGTGAAGATCCGGATGTTATTTTGGTCGGTGAGTTACGTGATTTGGAAACAATTTCTCTTGCCATTACCGCCGCTGAAACCGGGCACTTAGTTATGGGCACATTGCATACATCTTCAGCACCACAAACAGTTGATCGTTTAGTGGATGTTTTCCCTCAAGGACAGCAACAGCAAATCAGAATAATGCTTTCAAACTCGTTGGTTGCTGTTTTTTCTCAAACCCTTTTGCCAAAACTTTCCGAAGACGGAATTACAAAAAAAGGTCGTGTTATGGCTCAGGAAATTTTGGTTGTTAATTCAGCAGTTTCAAACCTTATCAGAGAGGGAAAAACTGCTCAATTATACTCAGTTATGCAAACTGGAACCGGCGCAGGAATGCAAACAATTGAGATGGCTCTTAAAGATTTGTATTTAGATAAGAAAATTACAATGGATGACGCTTTGGCTAAAACATCTCGTCCGGAAGAATTTAAACGTCTTATAGGATTATATTCTTAATGAAAATATTTTTAGTTTTATTGATTTTTTGTTTTGGTGCTGCTCAAGCAAAGTCCTATAACGCGCTGCAAGACCATCAAAAATATAGGAATCAACTTAAAACTGAAACTTCAAAACAACTTATAGAAAATCCACGGCATTTGAATTATTACAAAGGACGTTCTACTTATGGCAATTTTTCACAATATTCTTCGCAAAAAAATTATGTAAAAAAAGGTATTCGTTTTAAAGTGGAAACTTCAAAATCTCAAAAAAATATTAATAATAATTCACAGAATACCCAAAATCAGAAGGCTGTTTCCATAGTAAATACCATTGATAGCAACCATAATACTGATGCGGAATAATTAATTTGCATCATCCGAACAGTTTGACATTAATATTTTATTGATCGGATTTCCTGCAAGTACCCAAGGGTAAACCATTTCAAACGGCTCAACAATAAAATCAATAAATACCGGTCTGCGTGCTTCAATTGCTTTTTGAAGCGTCGGTATAATTTCTTCCTCTTTTGTTACTCGAAAACCTAATGCCCCATATGCCTCTGCCACTTTAACAAAATCCGGACCTGAAATTAATGTTTGTGAGTAGTGTTTGTTGAATAGTTTTTCTTGCCATTGACGAACCATTCCTAAATAACCATTGTTAATTATGCAAGTAATAACCGGAATATTATACTCAACGCAAGTTGCTAATTCTTGAATATTCATTTGTATAGAGCCATCACCGGCAATATTTAGTACAATCTGGTCTTTGTTTGCAACAGATGCGCCCATGGCAGCCGGAAAACCAAATCCCATTGTACCTAAGCCGCCTGAGGTTACAAATTTTCTTGGCTGATTAAATTTGTAAAGCTGAGCCGTCCACATTTGGTGTTGTCCGACTTCTGTAGCAACAATCGGGTTCAAATCTTTTGTACATTCATAAATTCTTTGTATAACAATCATAGGATTAAGCTTGTCAGATTCAATGGTCGGACAAGTACGTTTCTTTTTCCACTCCTTGATTTGATCAAACCAAATATCTTTTATGGATGCATTTATTTCATAGTTATTTTTGTTTAATTCGTCTAACATTTGTTGTAAAACAATTTTTGCATCACCAACAATAGGTACATCAACAGGTACATTTTTAGAGATTGAACAAGGGTCGATATCTATATGTATAATCTTTGCATCTTTTGCAAAACGTTTTAAACACCCTGTAATCCTGTCGTTAAATCTAGTCCCAACGGCAAAAAGAGTATCGCAATGGGTTACTGCAAAATTTGCCCAGTAGTTACCGTGCATTCCAAGCATACCCAGAGAATGTTCATTATCTGCAGGATATGTCCCTGTTCCCATTAAAGTATTACATACTGGAATATGTAATTTATTTGCAATTTCAGTAAGTTCAGCACTTGCATCTGACAAGGAAACGCCACCACCTGAAATTATTACGGGTCGCTCTGCTTCACATAGCATTTGTAGTGCTTTTGATATTTGTCTTGGGTGTCCTTCATAATTAGGATTATATCCCGGTAATTTGACTTTCGCAGGATATTCAAATGTTGATTTCGCGGTCAAAACATCTTTTGGAATATCAACAACAACCGGTCCCGGTTTGCCGGTCTTCGCAATATGAAAAGCTTCTTTTACGACACTTGGAAGCTCTTTTAAACTCTTAACCAAATAATTGTGTTTACAACACGAACGAGTGATTCCGACAATATCAGCTTCTTGAAATGCGTCATTTCCGATTTGGTTTGAACCTACTTGTCCAGTGAAAACAACAAGAGGATATGCATCGTAATAAGCATTTGCTATACCTGTTATGGTGTTACATGCCCCAGGACCTGACGTAACCAACACAACCCCCGGACGCCCCGTAGTTCTGGCATAGCCCTCAGCTGCGTGAACCGCTGCCTGTTCATGTCGAACCAAATAGTGTTTTATACTGTCATCTTTGTATAATTCTTCATATATCGGAATAATCACACCACCGGGATATCCGAATATTTCATCAACGCCCTCTTTTTTTAGGCATTCCAAAAATATTTTTGCCCCATTCATAATGGTTGTTTTTTCAGCTGTTTGTGTCATTTTTCTCTCCGTTGGTGTGCGTGTATAAAACAGGTTAGTCTAATTATATCATTATGGAAAATTTTTTCAAATCAATGCGGCTTTGATTTTATAATTTAAATTGCGCACACACTGACAAAAGCTCATAAAAAGACAAGTTTTTTCGCTTAAAATTCAAATATTAAAATTCATCGCAGCTTCTTCGGGGACTCGATGAACTATTAGTAATTGTAAATTTTTATAAAAAAAACACACAAAACCGGAGAAGAAAAGCAATCTTTTATTGTTTTTCTTTTTTATAACTATGTGAAGTGAAAGGAAGTTTTATGTCTACAATTACACCATCAATGCAACCAATACAAAGCCAACAGCCAACATACACTCTTAGCCCCGAAGCTAAAAGCAATCTTTCCAGCGGGTTAATGGCAAGTGTTTTGGGCGGATTGTGGTTTGCACCAACAAAAATTGCAGGCGCTGATGCCTTGATGAATATGGACAAAGACACCTTTGAAAAAACAGGTAAATATTTTTCCAAACTTGCGGACAATTCACCTGAAAAAGCTGCATTTGAAACAATTAAACAATTTAGAGAAAATATAGAAAATAATTTAAATACATTTACTGACAAAGTATTTAAAAACAAAGACAAACTCTCTATAAAAGAACTTTTCCAAACCCACAATAAACATATAACAAACATTGCCCAAGCCGAAGAACAAATTAAATGTTTAAACAACCGACTTGAAAAAATGGACTTATTTAAAATATTCCCAAATCCGGAAAAATTACAAGATGGTATTACTAAAGAACACCTAGCCAAACTAGATGAGTTAATTCCTGACAAAGGCGCGAAAAAAATTCTGGCAAAATTTAAGGCTGATTTTAAAACACAATTTCCATTAGGCAAAAAATTTACAACAGAAGAGCTTGCTAACTTTATAAAAAATTATTATACCCCATTAGATAATGCTAAGGAAAACCTTAACTTGCTTAGCAGAATCGCAAATGCCGCAGATGACTGCGGAATTATTACCAAAACAAGCGCACAAAAACCGATAAAAAGATATATGATGGACAATATACTGGAT
This sequence comes from Candidatus Gastranaerophilaceae bacterium, assembly GCA_045636305.1. GTDB lineage: Bacteria > Cyanobacteriota > Vampirovibrionia > Gastranaerophilales > Gastranaerophilaceae > RGIG2134. The sequence goes on from JAZTXF010000084.1 coordinate 7,062, forward strand.
TATTCAAAAGAATGTTTTGAAACAATGAAATCAAAATTACCTAAAGCCCGTCTAAAAGGCGCTGCTAAATGGTTTGCTTTGGGTATCGGTATTTCAATCGCTTCTAACATGATTTTTGGCTTATTTAGAGGAAAATCTAAAAATTAACAAAACATGTTATCCTTTGTAAATTATTTTTATTTTTTCTTTCACTTCCATAAAATTTCAAATATAATCATGGTATATAGAGAGGAAAATTATGTTGCAAAAATTCGGTACAGATAAAAATCCTGTTTCACAACCCAAAGAAAATAAGGCGTTTTCTCCTAAAATGGTGCGTGATATTCTAAATGTAGACAATGAAAGAATTATTTCCTTGTGCAAAAAAATAGCACTTGTACCTAAAAAAAATTCTAAAGGTCAAACTTATTTCTCTCGTGATGATGTAAAAATCTTAAAAAGAGTCCAAGATTTACAAATGCAAGCGCATCAAAAAATGCAAGAAAGAAAAAAAATTGTTAATATACCGGCTATTCAACAGCCTGCCGTGCCTCAAACGGTGGTTGACGCCAAGCTTGCAGAAAAAGCTATTGAAACAATTGAAAGATTAAACACAACATTAAACGTTTTAGAAGAAAACCTTTCTACAAAACTTACGTCTATCCTCGACGACAAACTTGATGGAATGGATGAAGTAGTTATCGAACTTATTCGTGCAAAAACTGAAAACGAAAACTTGCGCAACAAAATAAACGAACTGAATAAGGAAAATTTCTATCTTAAAAACAACTTAAACTCATACAAGCCGTTAGGTTTCGGTCTTTACACAAAAAAACAGATTGACATTGATGAGTTTTAATCAACTTACGTTAAGATACCTGAACCAATAATCCGAATCTGATTTTGCATATTTTTTCAGTTCAAAATCAAGGTAGTCTTGAGGTCGATATGGACGCCTTAAAAGCTTCATTCCTGCTTCTTTTGGGGTTCTGTCAGCCTTATATTGGTTACATTCTTTGCAACAAGCCACTATATTTTCCCAAATATCAGGACCAAAACGAGATTTTGGATAGACATGGTCCAATGTTAACTCAGAATATGAAAATTTTCTTCCGCAATACTGACAAGTATAATTATCACGAATAAAAATGTTTTCACGACAAAATGGCAGCTCCTTGTCCGGAACTGCCACATTATAATTCATTTTAATAATTCTTGGGATATATTGATTTTCTACAGAAATATAATCTTCTATATTACTAATATGTTTAGCGCATTGAGCCTTCCCCTTAATTAACAAGACCAAAGCCCGCTTCCAACTGGTGACATGAAGCGGAACCTCATTATTATTCAACAAAAGAACCTTAGTCATGCTTGTGCTCTATAAACTATTACACTTATAGTATAACTCTTTTTTAAATAAAAAATAAGTGTTTTTTTGTATATTTTTACCTTTTGTTACAATTGTAACATAATAGACTGAGTTTATTGTTCTCTTTATTATTTTTCAGAGAAAGTGAAACGACCGAAGGACCTTCGGAGCTTACTCCGGTCAGGGGTATTGTTACTTTGGTTGACCAGCTGCGCAGGGGATTATTCACTCCACTGCGTTCCGTTCTGAATGACGTTGGGGGTAGTTGAGTGAGGCTGAGCCTCAGAGATTCTTCGGTCGGTCAAGATTATTGAAAATAGTCCCAATTAATGTTTGCCCTATGAATAACGGGTAGTTTTTTGTCATTCTGTACAGGTCTAGCTATCAAAGAATATATGATGAATTATTAATCAGAATTGAAAATTAAACTATTCGTTTTTGTTTTATCCAATGACCTTTTTTTATTTTTCATTAATAACTAAGATATGAAAAACCTTTTGACTTTATTAATACTTCTGACAACATTTAACTACGCTCTTGCGGAGATAACAATTCAAGGTGGGACTGAATTTAATGTTTATTCTGCACATAATGAAGTCAAAAAAACTGCAGAATACAAAATTAACCCTAAAAAATTTTTACCTCATTTAATAGATAAAAATAAAAAAGAAAACCTTGTAGCACTGTTAAAAGGACAAGTTGAACTTAAAGACAGAACTCTTGCAAAATTTTCTAACGGAGCGTATGGAATTATATATAAAGACGACCCATTACACGCTTATTACTACTCAAAAAACGGTATCTTAGAATACACTGATATCAAAACACACACTCAATACCCCTACAAATCATACCAATATGATATAAACGGAAACCTTGTAAACATGGGACTTAGGGTTTCTAAATACGAAACATTTTTATACAACACAAAAAATGAATTAATCGCGCACTGGATTGGAGAAAATGGCTACAACGCTGATGGCAAAATAATTATGACAAGAAAATTCTTTGAATAACTATTGAGATTCCTGCGCTTTTTTTAGTTCAAATTTAACCGATTTTACAGGGACTGACAATGTTTCATAATTTTTTAAAGCCTCCTTTAAAAGAGAAACATAATTACTCATATCACCTGTTTTCTCAGAAAGTTTTGCCATCAAATAATATATATCCCCACAATATGGATTTTGCATTAATGCCTGATTTAAAACACTTTCTGCTTCCATATTTCGATTTAATTTACATAAAATTCTTGCGTAAACTTTATATGCATCTATATCTTTAGGGTTTAACTCCAATGTTTTTTGAAGACATTCAATGGCTTTTTCAAAGTTTTCCTCTTTATATGCCATAGAAGCTAAGTTGAAATATGCCCAACTATAATCAGGACAATTATCTATAACCGATTGATATTGTTTTTGCGCAAACTCTTCTTGTCCTGTTTTTTGAAATTCACATGCCAAATAGAAGCTCGCTAAAATATCTTTTTCATTTAGCTCTAAAGCCTTTTTGAAACAATCTATCGCCTTTTCATGCAAATCCTTATTTCTATAACATACCCCAAGATTAAAATATGTATTGCCGTCTTCTTTATCAAAATTCAAAACTTGACTAAAAAAATATATAGCCTTGTCATACTCATTTAATTCCAAACAAGAATAGCCCATATTGTACAAAAAATCAGGCTCCTCCGGCTCATATGTCAATGCTGCCTCGTATGACTTTTTTGCCTGCTGAAATTTTTTCAATTTATCCCAAGCAATCCCCAAATTATAATGCAATCTGGCATCCTCCGGAAAAACACTTATCAAATA
>JAZTXF010000085.1:0-5039 GCA_045636305.1 Candidatus Gastranaerophilaceae bacterium
ATTTGACTGTAAGCTTTTTTCGTGCCTGTTATTTGTCAGGCTGATACTTCCTCGTAATCGTCCTCATATATCATGCCAATTTCATCGGTATAACTTTTTTCAAGGAATGGTGCTTTCATTCGTATTTCTATGTGTAGTTTCAACACTTTTTTATATATTAGAGGAACCAATGCAGGTGCATTGGTTCCTCTTGGTATCATATAAGTATTTTTTGAGTAATAAGGTCATTTAGTTTTGTTACAACATCCTGTTGCGATTGTTGAACAGCAAAATATTTTTGAGCTATATCTTTTTGGGCATTCAAATCAATATCCCCTGTACTATTAATAGGAATAGGGATCATTATATCCTTAATCATAAACGGTGGCAACGTCGTATATTCATTTTCTCCATTATCTCCTTCTCTGCCTTTCTTCGCATTACGGAATAAAGGTTCTAATATATATTTCATATACGACAAATCAATACCATCCATTTTAGGGATTAGGACACCTCTGTGATTTGTGGCTGAGAATTTTATACCATCATGAACCCTAATATATCCAGCCAACCCATCAATTGCCCAAGAGATACAAGGCTTCTCATAATCAAAAGAGTCAATATAAGAAAACTCGCCAGCTGTGTTACCTGAATATAGAGGATATTGGCCTTTGTGCTTTTGAATATAACTTTTAGTATACTTACCATTACCTCTATGGATATCAAAAACCGTATCCAATGGAAAATGTTTAAAACTATAGTTTTCATCTTCCAATACAACTTTAACGGCTTTTATAGCACTTTGCTTTTCGGTTAACACTTTGCGAATTTGCTTCATTCCTAATAATGATTCGGCTATTTTCTCTTGCGCAATTACATCGAATTCACCATTTTCATCAACAGGTATACTAATACGGATAGATTTCATATTTGTCAATGAAGCACGTAATCCTCGGTCAAATCCATATAAGTGTTTTGCTTCTTCAAGTGTATAAGCTAGATAATACGGGTTAATCTTATCGTTCTTTATCTGGATAACTCCACAATGATCTGTCGATGCAAATTTTTCTCCTTTTGGAAAAACATTAAATGAAAAATCTCCATCAATTCCCCAAATGACATATGGTTTACTCCAATCCGATATGTTACTGGCATCAGAATACACAAAAGGAATAAATACATTGGCACTATACACGGGTATGTTGCCTTTAGGAACGATATAATCTTTTTTTAACACTCTTTTTCCAATTGACAACTCAAAGAAATCCCTATCAGATAGAGATATATCTACACTATTTTTTACTGTTGATTTTTTTTTTACAAGTTCACGAAGTGGCTCATCAAATTCTTGTAGAACTTGGGCAGCTTCAGCTACCATACTTAAATATCCTTCGAGATCAACAGTTTCAATATCATCTTCTATCCCTAATTCTATTTTTTCTTCCCTTGTCCACCAACGATCTACAGACCAATATGCTCCAGAGTAAAAATTATCCACGCTTACAATTTTACAACGTTTATCACTACTCTTAAATTTAGTCCTTGCTCCTTTAAACATATTAAAGAGATCTGATGATACTTCCAAGTCGTTTTGTTCAATATCGAAACGATTCACATCACGAGTTTCTCCAATTTCTGAACAAAGATATGTGAAAACAGGAGTAGTTTGTCTTTCAAGCGTCGGAACGCCGCCAATTATCACTGGAGTCTTTTTGGTAAGAGCAAGAATGTAAGTTTTCTTATTGGTAGTAAAGAATGTATTAAGTGGCAATGAAATTACAGCATCAATACAACATTGTTCAAGAATAAAATCACGCAGCTTTTTATCATTGCTACGATTCATTATACCGTCCGGAACAACAATAAACGCCTTACCACCAGGTTTAAGAGCTCGAACAATCCACTCCATAAACAGGCCTTCTATGCCCATTGCACTTATGGCAAAATATTTTTTCAGTTCTTCTTGCTTAGTAATCTCTTCTTTTAGATTACTACTACCACTCATAACATAGGGTGGGTTTGTCAGAATTAAATCATATTTATTCTCAATAGGCTTGGCGAGTGTACCCAAAATAGAATTTGTTTGTAAAAGGAATGTATCATTAAAGAGTTGAGCAAATTTTTGTGTCATATCAGGATTTTCACGAATCATCCCCGACATATAAATCAACATATTTGCTTTTGCTAATATTATAGTTTTCTGTTCATCTTTATCAAAACCTTTATCAAAACCATATAACGTTATTTGCGGTTTCAGTTCGCCATCTTCAACTTTATAATATTTATGGAGGTCGTGTAAAATAGGTTCAAGCAAAAACTTGCCTACGCCACACGCTGGGTCACATATTTCCATTCCGGGTAAAATATCAACCATATTAACAATCGCACGTACTACCTTTATAGGCGTGAAATACTGTCCCCAGTTCTTTTTGCTGATAGACTCCTTTAAGAACGTTTCAAACAATTTACTCTTGAAATCGTAGTCAATGTTTTCAAGTGTTCCAAATTCGTTAAAGCGCTTTAAAATTTTATGGAATACTGTCGCATAGCCTGAAACGGCTTTATCATCCTTTGAAACAAAAATTGTACCATTAATGATTGTCGTTTTATCCTTGGGATTGCCAGGGAAGAGTTCTTTGATTTTTACACGGACTGTTGAAGCGTAGTATTCAAGAACCTCATTTTCGTTATTTCCAGAATATCGTCCTAACAAATCATAGAAAGAATACATTCCCTTAAGAACACCAAGATCGCTTAAATATTTAAAAATAAAAATCTCCACAAAAGTATAAAGGCAGTTTTCTGGTGTCGCGCCAGAAACGGCCCATAAATCTTGCCATACTTTTTCAGCAAGAGGAAGGGGATCGACTGTCGCTGCTTCTTTTAATTGATCGTTTGACACACTAACAGAAGCTCTGATTTTATTAATCAAGGTAATACAATCAGTGCTATGCTTATCAAAATTAAAAGTAATTTTACTTCCGTCTTCCTGTAATATTTGGTTGCCTGTTAACGGATTAATCCAGAAAGATTTTTTACCGTCGGTTACAATGTAGACCTTCACCTGCAACGCTTGAGCAGTTCCCAATTCTTGAGCAATTGCTTTATCAATCTGTTTCTGTGTACGTAACTCCGAAGGTTTTTTATATTCAATAGCTGCGATTACTAATGGTTTTTTTACAATTAACGCATCAGGCTTTTTGCCTTCATATTCATCATAATCACGATCCGGAATTATTTTAGCCCCTTTGAGTGCTTTTAGCGAAGTTGCACCAATGTTATAAAAATTCCAATCACCCATCTTTTCAGGAGCGTCTACCAAATTTCTTTGAATCAATTCTTCACTCATTGACAGCAACTCCTTTCGTACTATTTGTGTGCGTCTTTAGATACTCATCTATGTCGGATTTTCGAATACGCCAAGAACGATCGCCAACTTTAGAAGCGATCAGCTTATTGGAGTTTATCAATCGTCTTACTGTTTTGTCGCAAACTTGCAAGTAATGTGCCGCTTGCACAACTGTAAATATTTCGTCAGCCATACGAATATCACCTCATTGTTTATTATAACTCATCATCTTGCTTTTTGCAAGGCTTTTATGTGAATTTATAAGATTTTTTTGGACTTGGTTGGACATTATGGGACAGATATGAAATTTTATTAAGCGGATACTTCCTCATAATCGTCCTCGTATATCATACCGATTTCATCTGTATAACTCTTTTCAAGGAACGGTGCTTTCATTCGTATTTCAAGGCGGAGACCGTACTCATCCTCGTGGATTATAATCTTTTCTATCAGCAGGCACAGATTCGTGTGGCTCAGTTCCTTTTCACTTAATATCTTATCAAGCAGATTTGCATTTTCGAGCATTGCCTTTTTTCTCTCTTTGATGGTTTTATCAATATTCTCTATTTTGGCAATCTCATTTTTGAAGCCTTCGATTTCCCTGTTCCGTTTTTCTATCATTCTTTCATATCTTTCGGCATTATCCCTGTCCTTGATTTTCTCCATCAGAATTTGTTCGACCTCAAGCTCGGTGGCGTTTATACTGTCCTGAAGCCTTTTAATTTTCTTTGCCACATTGTTTTTCTGCGACATCCATGACCGTATATCGCTTTCAATTTGTCTTGAGCATTTGGATAGTCCGTCTCTCATTATGGCGAGTTGTTTGTAAATTTGTTCATCAAGCACCGATTCATTAATTCTGTGCGAGGAGCATACCATCTGAGTGTGTCTGTGATATCCGTTACACACATACTCAATTCTGTCCGGCTTGTCCTTGGTCTTTCGTCTTTTTGCCGTGAATGTACTTCCGCAGTCACCACATTTTAGGAGAGAAGCATATCTGTGACAAAGCTGATTGCTGTGTGATTTCACTTTGCCCTCTGAATTTATCCGTATAATCTCTTGTACCTTGTCCCAAATTTCTCTTGGTATGATTGCAGGAACTGCATCCTTATGTATAAACTGTTCCTCTTTAGGCACCTTTATCTGCTTTTTGGTTATACGGCTTCGTTCCCTTTGATGATTGACCAAGTCTCCGCAGTAGAATGGGTTTGTGAGAATTCTTCGTAAGTATTGGTCTGATAAAGCTACCTGTTTCTGTCGCAAACCTTAATGTCACATTTCCTACAATTCCAAGTTCGTTGTCAAAGGTTACTCGATACTTGCTCAGCCACCAGGGTGCCGCCGATGCCGTTTGTGTCAGCAGTATTGTTACTGCCATTGCCGTACATAATACTTTTTTCTTCATAAATTTCATCTCCTAAATTTGTATTTACCTTTCGGCAACACAAACATACCACAGAAGATTTGGAAAGTCTACGAAGGTTTTTTCAAAAGTTCTTTTCTTTGGTTAATGTATACCATATTTTGATATGGCTTTTATCGCTCAACTAACCCATATTTAACTTTGATTCTTTCAAGTTTATCTATCATAGGCTCGGATATGAACCACAAGAAAAATGCAGTAGAAAGCGCATGAATCAAGTCAAATGGTATTCCCATGATGTATGCGGAAATTATCATTGCTTTCGTAGGGTTAGCCTGATACATT
>JAZTXF010000086.1:0-8649 GCA_045636305.1 Candidatus Gastranaerophilaceae bacterium
TCCTTTAAAACCCTTGCTATGCTTTAGTTCTTTAGGTGTGGGAGCTAAAGGCATAGAAAGAGAGGTTTTAGTGTCACTAACTATATAGCTGTCAAAATCCATAAACACCTCCAAACTTCTTCTTACATTTCTTATTATGAACTATGTTTGAACAAATTTCAAGTCCCCCTATTTTTTTTAAATACTCCCTCCGTCATTCAGAGCCCGCAAAGCGGGTGAAGAATCCCCTGCGCAGCAGGTCAACCAACACCCTCTCACCTGACTACCTAAAACGTTTTTTGAAACTTTTAATTATTTATTTATTTTTTGATATTTTCTTCTTTTTGTCTTTTGGGCTATGCAACGCCTTGCAGATAGGTTCGCAATGTTTCGCTTTAGCTCAACGACTTACTTTATGGGTTCTAAATTGTAAACTTATGTAACAAAATTAATCTTTTTCTGCAATTTTTATCTTTATATATCCTTTATATATATGTAAGACATAACGATAATCAAAAAGAAATATATTAAGACATTTTTTCACACTAACTAATTAACTTCCTAACCTTCCCTTCCTATTAAAAGCATTGCTCCGTAAAGGAGCTTTTTTTTTGCTTAAAATAAATATTAATTAGCAATAGAAACCATTTTTTCTATAGGGCGTATTGCTTTTTCAGCTATTTCTTTGTTAACAAAGACTTCATTTGTTTCTGTCTCTAATGCGTATAAAACATCTTCAAGCTTATGCCATTTCATATTTTGACAATATGCTTTTGGACTCACCAAAATAAACTCTTTTTCGGGATAATCTCTTTGTAATCTATCAACAACACCCTTTTCAGTGACAATGATAAAAGATTTTTTATTACTTTTCTTTGTATATGCAATTATTTGCGTTGTCGAACCCACAAAATTTCCTAAAGAAACAACTTCATTCGTACATTCAGGGTGTACTAAAACTTCTGCGTTGGGATATTTTACTTTTGTTTTTAGAACATCTTCTGCAGAAATATTATGGTGAATAGGGCAACAACCATTATATGTAATAATTTCTACATCAGGGAGATTTTTAGCAACCCAGTTTCCTAAATGTTGATCCGGCAAGAATAAAACTTGCTTCGCATTTAAACTTTTAACCACATCTATTGCATTTGAACTTGTACAACAGATATCAACTTCACTTTTAACTTCAGCTGTAGAATTTACATAGCAAACAGTAGGAATGTTTGGATATTGCGCTTTAAATTTTCTTAATTTTTCAACATCAATCATATCCGCCATGTGACAACCTGATTTCAGGTTTGGAATTAATACTTTTTTATCAGGGCAAAGGATTTTAGCTGTTTCTGCCATAAAATAAACCCCAAGAAACACAATAATATCCGCATCTGTTTTTGCTGCTAATTGACTCAATCCTAAAGAATCGCCAACAAAATCAGCTACTTCATCAACTTCTACATCCTGGTAGCAGTGAGCTAGAATAACTGCATTCTTTTCTTTTTTAAATTTGTTGATTTTTTCTATAAGTTCTTTTTTGTTATTTTTAAGCATGTTTTTTGCCTTAATTTATTATTTCTTTTTATATAGTTTACCAAAAGCATGACATATTTTAAACAAAACTTAATTAATTTGTCTAAATAATGAAAATAAATTACTATGTACTTAGGGAGATAAAGGTTTAAATGAGTATCGATAATAAAATTATAATAGTTGATGATGATAGTATTGTTACACAAGCGCTTAAAATGCTTATGACTATTGAGGGATTCACAAATGTAAGTTTTTTTAATAGTCCATTTGAGGCGTTAGAATACATGAAAGAAAATAGACCAGATTTACTAATGTCTGATTTTTTAATGCCTAAAATGAATGGTATAGAATTTTTTGCTGAGGCAAAAAAAATGTACGAAGATTTGACAATGATTTTGCTTACAGGCTATGCAGATAAAGAAAACGCAATTAAAGCCATAAACGAAATTGGAATTTATAGATATTTAGAAAAACCTTGGAATAATGATGATTTAATAATTAATATAAAAAATGGTTTAGAACGTTCTGATTTATTGGCGCAGTTAAAAGACAAGATAATTCAGTTAGAGAGTGCTAAAAAACAATTAGAAAACTATTCTCATTCATTGGAAGAAATGGTTGCAAAGAGAACTCAGGATTTAGTTGAGTCTAACAATAAACTGTTTGCGATTATCAATTATTGTGCAGATGGTATTGTTATATTTTCACCAGAGGGTAAAATAGAGTCAATAAACCCTGCTTGTGAAAATCTTGCAGGCGTTAGCCAGCAAATGTTTGTGGGTGAGTCTATTTTTAATCTTTTTATTCCAGAAAAAGGAAGTTTTAATAAATCTATTTTATCAGGTGAAAAAGAATATTTATTAAGAGATTATTTTGTAGAAAATAGGGTAAATGGGAAGAAAATTCCTGTAGATATTAGTATTTCACCTATTTATGATGAAAAGGAAAATGTTCTTAGATTTGTTTCAGTAGTGAGAGATGTAAGTATACAAAAAGATATGGATAGACTCAGGGATGATTTTATTGCGACATTAACTCACGATTTAAGGACACCATTATTGGCAACTATTCAGACATTGAGTTTCTTTATTGACGGTTCATTGGGTGAGCTTGACGAACGTCAAAAATTTTTCTTGTCAACTATGAAAAAAAGCAATGAGGATATTTTAGGTCTTGTGAATGCTTTATTAGAGGTTTATAAATATGAAGCTGGTAATCTAAATTTAGCTAAAACGAAGTTTAATCTTAACGACTTTTTAATTCAGTGTAAATCAGAAATTGATAATTTAGCAAATAAAAAAGAGGTAGAGCTTGTTTTAAATCTTTCTGAAACAGAAAAAGAAGCAATTTTTGCGGATAAAAATGAAATTAAGCGTGTTGTATTTAATTTGTTGGGTAATGCTATAAACCATAACCCTAAAGGTACTAAAGTTATATTAAGCACAACTTTACAAAAAAGAGATGTTGTAATTAGTGTTAAAGATAACGGTGCAGGTATTCCAAAATCAGATATCCCAAAAATGTTTAAACGTTTTTCTCAAGGGACAAGTGAAAAACGCTCCGTAGGAACAGGATTGGGGTTGTATTTGTCCAGACAAATTGTTGAGGCGCATGACGGAAAAATATGGCTAGAAACAGACAAAAACAAAGGAACTGAATTTTTGTTTTTGTTACCGGAGGCGATTTGCTAAAAGAATGTTGCCCGAAATTCATAATATAGGATATAATTAACTCAAAGGAAAGAAAATGAGCGAAATAAAAGTTTTATTAGTTGAAGATCATACAATGACAAGAATGGGCTTGTCACTTGTTCTTTCTCAAGCTGAGGGGATTAAACTTATAGGTGAAGCTGAAGATGGGCAACAAGGTGTTGCAATGGCAAAAGAGCTTTTGCCTGATGTTATTTTGATGGATATAGGATTGCCAATTATAGATGGTATTGAGGCAACAAAACTTATACGTAATGCCGGCTTAAATTCAAAAATATTGATGTTCACTTCTCGTGATAGCGAGGAAGATGTATTTGCATCATTGGCATCTGGTGCTGATGGATATGTTATGAAAGGTATTAACCCAGAACAACTGCAAAGCGCTATAAAAGCTGTTAATGAAGGAACGGCATGGCTTGATCCAGCTGTTGCCAAAATGGTTTTGTCTAATATTCAAAGACAAGATAAAGTTTCAGCAAAATGCGATACAGATTTAGCAAAAATAAACGCATATGGATTGACTGAAAGAGAATTGGATGTGTTGGGGCTTATTGTAGATGGGCTGACAAATGTTCAAATTGCTGAAAAATTAGTTATAGCAAAAGCTACTGCTAAGGCCCATGTTCATAGTATTTTGCAAAAATTATATGTTGAAAATCGTACTCAAGCTACAATAACTGCGTTAAAAGAGGGTCTTGTATAAATGAAAGTGCGTTTTTTGCATTCTTTTGCGCTTGTTGTTTTAGCGTTGATGACTTCTGCTTTTACGTTTTTGCCAAATAGCAAGCTTGATTTGGATGAGCAAGATATCCAGCAAGAAGAACAAATTAGTATTGATAATGAAAAAGCAAAGCGTTCGTTAGTGCAAGAAGAAATAGAACGAGAAGCGGTTTTGGGTATTCAAAATTTAGAAACTAAAACTCATTTAACCCGAAAAGAACGCAAAAAATATCGTTCTATATATAAGGAGATGTCTAAAACTGTAGAGGAGTACAGAGAACTTTCTCGAGATATAAAGAGAGAACAAAGAAAGGATGCAAAACCTGTTGTCCCTCATAACGATAAATTGGTAAAAATTCCTGAACCTCGTTTTGTTTTGAAAAAATACAATTCTCCGGCAGGGATTAGAAATATAGATTTGCGTAATCTAAGAACACAAAAGCAAATAAATTCAATTGGAGTTATTTCGCCTCAGAAAGATAAAATAGCATATACTACTCTTTATTATGAAGGGCATAATGATAAAATTTCAGCTGAAATTTTTTATTTAGATTTGGATAAAAATTTACCGTTGAAAAAAGCGGTACAGAATGCTTCAAAAGTTAACAAAAGTGAAGTCAAACTTTTAGAAACAGGGCTTAAAGACTCTTATCAAACATTGTTTAGAACATTAACCATTCTTGATTGGTCTGATGATGGGCAAAAACTGGCGGTTAAAGAACGTATCGGATCAACTTCGTCAGGTTTATGGCAGACAAATTTATGGGTTTATGATTTAAAGGAAAATACGGCGAAAGAACTGGTGGAAGTTCGAGAAGCCGTTAAATATTGGTGGTTGACTAATCGTAATGTGTATATTGATGATTATCGTTGGGATATTGTTCCGTTAGGTTGGGATGAGGTTGATAAAAATAGGCTTGTTGTTGGGGCTTATGCTTATACAAATAAGAAAACGACCATGTATTTAGGCTTGTATTCTGTTGATTCAGATGGGCAAAATACCCAGCTTATTTCTTTACATCCAATGTCAGTGAAAATTAGTGCTAATGGCTTATTTTTAAAAGCTGTTCCGACTGCGTTTTAGCTTATTCAAAATAATTTCTGTCAACAAGCTCATCAGGCATAAATTGTTGTTTATAGTCTGGATTGTCGTGAGTATATACGTATCCGACACCGAAACCATATTTGTGAGCATCTTTGTAATGAGCATCTTTTATATGAGCAGGCGGCTGAAAATCAAGCCCATTTTGAATATCATTAATTGCCATATCTATTGCTACGCATGTTTTGTTTGATTTGGGCGCATCTGCGACGTAAGCAACCGCTTGTGCAAGAGGAATACGAGCTTCTGGCATGCCAAGGTGTTCGACCGCACGAAATGCCGCAATTGCTATTAGTAGCGCTTGTGGGTCTGCATTAGAAACATCTTCAGAGGCACAAACAATTAGTCTTCGAGCAATAAATCTTGGATCTTCGCCTGCAACAAGCATTTTTGCAAGATAATAAATTGCAGCGTTTTTGTCTGAGCCTCTCAAGCTTTTTTGAAAAGCTGATGCACAGTCATAGTGTTCTTGTTGGGAGTATTTTGTTATTCTTTTTTGTATCAGTTCTTCAATCATTGGGATTTTTAAGGTTCTGATATTATCTTTTAATTCAGATGCAAAATAGCAGGCTTCTATTGTGTTTAAAGCAATTCTTGCATCTCCTCTTGCAAAAGATGCTATTTTTTCAATTACGTCACGATTAACATTAATAGGACCATATTCAGCAGAAAGATATTTAAATCCACGCTCAATGATTTTTGCCATTGCTTCATCATCTAGCTCTCGAAGTTGTATAACTTGTACTCGTGATAATAATGCCGGAATAACTTGGAATGAGGGATTCTCTGTAGTAGAACCGACTAGATATATTAAACCGTTTTCCAAATGTGGCAGAAGTGCATCTTGTTGTGTTTTGTTATATCTGTGAATTTCATCTATAAACAAAAGAGTTTTGCGACCTAATCTCAACTGTTCTTTAGCTGTTTCTACCGCATCTTTAATCTCTTTTATTCCGGAAGTTACTGCAGATATTTCCAAAAAATGACTATTTGTTTTTTCTGCGATTAGTCTGGCTAAAGTTGTTTTTCCGCAACCCGGGGGACCCCAAAAGATGAATGAAAACAATCTGTTTGATTGTAAAAGTCTGTAAAGTGGTGAGTTTTCAGAAATAATCCCGTTTTGTCCTAAATATTCGTCCAGTGTCTTTGGACGTAGGGCTTCCGCTAAAGGTGTTTGTTTGTTTATATTTTCTAAAGACTCAAATAAATTCATTCACTTTTTTCCAAATATTCTATATAATAATTGTAACATCATTTAGAGGAAAATATGACAAAATTTAAAGTTTTTTTGACAATATTTTTATTAATAGTTTTTTACTTTTTAGTTTCTGTTAAACAACATAATGAAAAAACAGAGTTGGTATTTTGGACTGTTCAGTTGGCACCGTTTACTGAGTATATAAATGGTGTAATTACGGATTTTGAAGAACAGTATCCATATATACATGTAAAATGGGTAGATGTTCCTTATGCGGAGGCAGAAAAAAGAGTTTTGGCAAGCCTTTTGTCAAATAGTGTGCCGGATTTAGTTAATATTACATCTGATTTTAATATGATGTTGGCAAGAAAAGGTGCGCTTTTGTCAGTAGATGGGGATATGAAGGAATGTAATGAAGCTTTAAAACAAGTTTTGACGTATTCCGATAAAGTTTGGGGTGTACCGTTTTATGCTACTTCTGCAATAACAATTTATAATAAAGATTTGTTGGTTGATTTTGGGGTTAAAAAAATTGCAAAAAATTATGATGATTTGTGGCAACAAATGCAAAGAGCACCTATGCTACAAAATAAATATTTATTTATGCCAACTTTAACTGAAAATGATACCTTGTATAAATTATTAAACAAATATGAGATAAATAACCCTCAAGAGTTGGGCTCAGATAAGGCTATAATCCTTTTTGATACATTAAAAAGTCTTTATATAAATGAAAAAATGCCTAAAGAAGCAATAACACAGACTCACAGAGAAGTTTTGGAAAAATATAGTTCCGGTCAGATTGCTTATTTGCAAACAGGGGCAAATTTTTTAAATATAATTAAAGAAAATTCTTTGGATGTTTATGAAAAAACAGATGTTGCCCCACAATTTTATGGGGAAAAAGAAGGCTATGATTTTTCTTTGATGACACTTGCCGTACCTAAAAAAGCAAAAAATTCTAAGGAAGCATTTTTATTTGCTAAATTTTTGACTAGTGAAGAAAACCAAATTAATTTTGCAAAACTTACGGGAATATTACCTTGTAACAAACAGTCGTTAAACAATGAGTATTTTCAAAATTATGATGACGATATAGTTTCAAAAGCAAGATATATCGGGGCAAAACAGTTGTCTAGCCCAATCAAATACCCAATTCAAAATAAAAGCCACAAAGAAATAATTGAAATTTTAAATAATTTAGTTGCACAAGTTTTGGTTGGTAACAAAGATATTACTGTTGAATTAGAGCAGGTGCAGTACAAGTGGAAACTTCTATTGGAAAATTGATTGTAACGAAATGTAATAATTTATGCTTTTAGGCTAAAGTTTATTAAATAATAAGCCGATAAATATATAGTAAAAGGTAGACTAAGGAGATTTTTGAAATGACGAACTTCAATAACATTAACGGAATCGGTGTAGGATTAAACACTAATCTTCCTCAACGAGAAAAAGGCGCGGAGGTTAAAGAAGACGTAGTAAAGGATGCCCCGCAAGCAAAGCCTGAGCTAAATTTGATGTCACAAGATGATGTCTTAAATGTAATGGCTCAGCAAGCAGCGTTAAATAAAGCTGCAATTTCGGGTACAAAAAATTATGATGTTTCAAAATATGTAACTCCTGAACAAGCACAAAGGATTGCAGGTTTTGTGACAAGCTTTGAAGATATCGTTGCAAAAAATTTAGAGTCAATTTCTGCAGAACTCGGTAACGGTGTTTCACAAGAAGCTAAAATGAATATTGCTTTAGCTTCGGCTGATAAAATGGTAGGATAAATTTAAAAATAAATATCGTCATTTCAAAAAGCCACCTGTAAAAGGTGGCTTTTTTATCACTGTTTTAATTAATAATTCATCGCATCTTCTTCGAGGACTCTACCTGTGCAGTCAGAGGCTAGTGTATCATTTCTGTTTAACATTTGTTCTGTACAATATTCATTTTCTTTCCAATAAGAAGAACCCGAGCCACCTCTGTCATCTACTGGATTATATGTTTTCATTAAATTTGAGCCCATGGGCATAAGAGTACCTTGTGTTATTCCATTTTTATTTTCTGATGCTAAACGAAAATAAAAAATATCCCGACCTCTCTTGTTTGGGCCTTTGTTTCCATTTATATCAACACCAAAGCTAGAAGTTGGACCATAAACAAATTGCATGCCATCTTGAGTAGTAAAACCACTTTCATTTCCGCAATTTGAAATTTTTGATAAGGTGAAAGAACAATTTGTTTGGCTTTTACAAAATTCAACTATTTTAAACTGTTTAGAAAACAAATAGGCTAATTTTATATTGCTACGCCCTTCAAAATCCATCCCATCAATATTTGTAGCTTTTCCATATTCCTGAAACATGCCAGCACAATCATAATCTCCCGCAGAACAACCTTCGGTGATAGGAATCATTTTC
>JAZTXF010000087.1:0-9216 GCA_045636305.1 Candidatus Gastranaerophilaceae bacterium
AAAATCCGCCTGAATGACAAATAAGGCTCTTGTCAGCCAATAGATTTTACAATTTTTAATATTATTTTTATTTAGGGCAATTTTTCTAAATCGATAGTTTTTATTATTTTAGGTAAATCATAGGGAAGTTATGGCCGACAATTTAAACCTTAATTCTCAATATAATTTGAATCCGTCGTTGTATCAGGTACAGCAGCCTTATTTTGCTCAAAATTTAAATTCTTATAATCCGAATATGCAGGGACAATTTCCTGCTATGCAGGGTGTTACATACGACCAGTTAAAGGCTCAGGCAGAAGCAAAATCAAAAGACAATATGATTGCTCAGGCTACAAAAGATTATGATGTAATGGAACATCCGGGAGTTTTAGTTAAAAACTTGTTGTTGTGTTTGGCTATGAGTGTTGGTTTTACCGGTTTTACAAACTGGTTGATGTCAACATCAAAAAAAGTTCCGTCTTATCAAAATTTTACTAATGCTCAAGATTTTGCCCAAACCAGATTGTATAAAGCAAGTGGTTATTTGGATCAAAAAGTAAAGGCTTCGGTAGTTGGAAGAGGTTTATCTAGAGTTAGCGGAGCAATAAAAAACGGATTTTCAAAAATTCCGGTTCCAAATTTTATAAAAGAAGTTTATTCTCGAATGAAAATAGGCGGAATTGCTGTATTAGATAAACAAGGTATGTATTCTATAGGTAAAGGGGCAGAGGCTCTTAATGAAGCTGTAGAATATCTTTCACAGGTTCCAGCAAGTCAAATAAAGGCTCTTCAGGGGTTGAAAAAACCAAGTGAAGTTTTGAAAATTTTAGAAGATTTTAGACTGGGTAAAATTAGGGGGCCGGTTGCTTATAATAAATTAGCACCTCATTTTGATGATATTTCTGCGGCTGCGTTGAGAAAATTAAATGCAGGTTCTTCAAATTTCTTTGATAAAATTTTTACAACTCGTCCAAATGTGAATTTGGCTTTGCATAAAGCGAAATTTTTTAATGGTGCATTGAATAAGTCTCAAGGTCCGATTGCCAAAGCTTTGCAAAAATTTACAGCACTTGTTGGTGAAGCATCCGGCGGTGGAGTGCTTGGCGGCAAAATGGCGTTGGTGATGAACGCATTAGGTTTGATGACTGGTTTTAATGCTGCATCTAATGCTGAAAAAGGTGATAAACTTAAGGCCTTTATGGAAGATTATATCGGATTCACGTTAGGGTCTTATTTAATGTCATTCTATGTCGGTACTTGGTTCAATAAATTCTTAGGTGTAAGTGAACTTGGGCTTGATAAAAATGCAATATTTGCAGCCGGTAAAAAACTTGGTGTAGATATGTCACAGGGTAGATTACAGGATGCCGTTATTGCATATAATAAAAATTATAAAGATTTCCGCGGATTAAAAAATATTGCTGATAAATTCAGAAATGGACAAATGTCATTTGATAAGGCTGTATCTGCTGCTGCTAAGCATAATGTCGTGGGTGCTAAAAATTCAAAAGAGTTGTTACACAATATTGAAAAGGCTCTTGGTGGTAAGAATGAAGCATTCTTTGCAGGAGTTAGATCAGACATTAAAAATGCTTTAAAATCTAAGCTTACTCTTAAGTCAATTTTTAAAGCAAATGAATATAATAAAGGAGGTTTCTTAACAAGACTTGGCAGATATCTTGTTCAAAAACCGTTGTCTGTTATTGGGCGAGTTTTGTCAGTTGGTAGGTATGATTTAGTACACGGTGCAAAATTCTCACCAAAAAGTATGTTCAAGTTTGCTAAACGTTTTGGTGGCGGTTTCGGAAGAGCTGTACTTGTTATGTTTGTTCTTGTAGAACCATTCAGAAAAGGTTTTATGAAATTATCACACTTGATTTTTGGTAAACCTAAAAAGTCAGCTTTAGATGAAGAAAATGCTAAAGAAAAGAAAGAAACAGAACAAGTTCAAAAGGTTATGAATGAACAAATTCAAAAACAACAAATGCAAAATATGCAAGTGAATGGGCAAAAGCAAAATATTCCATTGGCGCAAAATTTAAATTATCAGGCACAAAATTTGCCACAAACTAATATTTTAAAACAAAAATTAGAAAATCCTTCTGCTTCAACAATAGCGACCTCCCCATTAAATGATACAATGCATGCAGAAAACTTTAATCGAGATAATGTTCCGGAACTAGTCAGAACATATATTCCTTCTCCAATGGCTTCACCTGCGGCTTTGCAGGCTGATCCCAGAGAAGCAGAGGCGGAAAAAGCTTTACTTAGAGCAGATGCTGCAGAACGAGCAGCAATGAACTTTTTAAATTAAGTGTAAAATTTTATCTATTAGCTTAAATGATGTATTTTAATCCGATTTGAATTGTGCTATTATTTAAAAGCGCATATCTAATAGGGACATATATATGGATTTTATTTCTTTTTTTAAAAAAGTGAATGCATCACAGCTTTTTGATAATTTACCTGATGGCTTATTGTTGATTGATTTTACCGGAAAGATATTGTTTTTGAACAATCATGCGAAAGCGCTTATGAATGTAAAAGAGGGCGATAATATTGCAACAGCTTTGGATATAAGCATTAGTATGCTTGAGAATTTAGTTCAGAATAATATTCAATCAGTGTTTAAAGTTTCTCGTGAAGACGGGGACGGTTATGTTGAGTTGAGTGTTGCCAAAATAGAAGATGAGTCAAAATTTGTTATAACAGTTAGAAATGTGACACAAACTCATAAATTTATGAAAAAAATGCTTGTTGAAACAGAGAGTTCAAAAAAAGTAAATAGAGATAAAAATTCTTTTCTTGTTAAGATGGCTAATGAATTAAAGTCTCCATTGCACTCTATAGACGGCTTTTCAAAAGCTATATTGGAAGGTTTAGGCGGAGATATTAATGATAAACAAAATAAGTATTTAAATATTATTAATAAAAATGCGCAAGAATTATTGTTCCTTTTGGATAAAGTTATAGAACAGTCAAGGCTTGAAGCAGGACTTTATGATTGGAATTATAAGCATTTAGATATTATAAGTGTTTTGCAATCAGTTATTCGTCCGTATAAAGAAGTCATTGAGGAAAAAAATATTGATTTTACAATAGAGATAGACGAGGATATAAAGAGAACTTGTTTTGCTGATGAAAATGCACTTAAAACTGTTATAGACAGTGTTTTGGATATAGCTATTAAGTCTACTTATTTGGGCGCAATTAAAGTTAAGTTGTCGCATCCGTCATTAGAGCAAGTTTCAGCTCAAGAAATAGAATTTCCTGAAACAGCAAATGAAAAATCTTTCATAGAGTTTTCTGTTTCTGACACAGGAAGTGGGCTTACAGAGACAGAAAAAGCTTTTATTTTTGATCCTTATTATCAATTGGAATCCGGAAATAAGAAAAATATTGCAAAAAGTTTGTCATTAGCTATTGATAAAATACTTATTAAAAATATGCGTGGTAAAATTTGGGTTGAAAGTGAAGCTATGCAAGGTGCGAAATTTAGTTTTATTATTCCGACTGAAAGACTTAGTATATAGGTGTTGTAGTGGCAAAAGTTCAGTTAAAACATGTTTCTAAAAGTTATGATAATAAGACTAAAGTAATAAATGATGTATGTTTAGATATAGAAGATAAAGAGTTTTTGGTGCTTGTCGGGTCGTCAGGATGTGGAAAATCAACAGTTTTGAGAATGATTGCGGGGCTTGAGACAATTAGTGATGGTGAAATTTTAATTGATGGAAAGGTTGTAAATGATTTGCACCCAAAGGACAGAGATATTGCTTTTGTTTTTCAAAATTATGCTCTCTACCCGCATATGAGTGTTTATGATAATATTGCTTTTCCTTTAAAAATGCGTAAAATGGATAAGTTTTTAATTAATCAAAAAGTCCAAGAAGCTGCAGAAATTTTAAATTTAACGGATTTGTTAAAACGAAAACCGAAACAGCTTTCAGGCGGGCAACGCCAGCGTGTGGCTTTGGGACGAGCGATAGTTCGTAATCCTAAGGTTTTTCTTATGGATGAGCCGTTGTCTAATTTAGATGCAAAGTTGCGTGTTCAAATGAGAAGTGAAATTAAAAAATTGCATGAAAAATTGCAAACAACTTTTATATATGTGACGCATGATCAAACAGAGGCCTTAACGATGGGGGATAGGATAGCAATTATAGATAAGGGTGTTATTCAGCAGGTTGATACACCCGATAATGTTTATCATAATCCAAAAAACATCTTTGTTGCAGGTTTTTTGGGCTCGCCAGCGATGAATTTTATCCCTGTTGAGCTTGAAGATAAAAAAGTTCGTATAAATTCTATTTATCTTGAATTACCTGAATTTTTAAAAGCAAAGTTTGCAGATAAGAAAGAGCTTGTATTTGGTGTTCGTCCGGAAAAAATGGATAGTGCAGTAAAGGATTTTACTTTAGATGTGGAAGTTGATTTGTGGGAAATTTTAGGAAGTGAAAAAATAGCCTATTTTTACATAAACGGTAAAAAATGTTGTGCAAAATTTTCTTCAGAATATCAAGTTACAGATAGAGTTTCATTAAATATTTCGTATAATGATATAATGTGTTTTGATGCGAAAAACGGGCTTAGAATATAGTTGAGCTTAAATTTATTTAATCTTTGTTATTTTTATTACATTTTTAAGCTATAATATAATAATCTAAGAAGAGGAAATTATATGCAAATTCGTACGGAAAATCTTGTAAAAGTTTATGGCGATAGAGCTGTTGTAAATGATATTTCATTCAACGTTAATAAAGGAGAAGTAGTTGGACTTTTAGGTCCAAACGGAGCAGGAAAAACCACTACTTTTTATATGGTTGTTGGCTTGGTTAAGCCTTATTCAGGGCATGTTTTTCTTGATGATATGGATCTTACTAAAGTTCCAATGAATGAGCGAGCAAAGGTAGGAATTGGTTATTTGCCGCAAGAAAACTCTATTTTTAGAAAATTATCAGTAGAAGATAATGTTCGTTTAGTTTTAGAATTGAACGATAAAATACCAACTAAAGAAGAAAAAGAAGAAAAATTAAATGAATTGTTGGATGAATTTGGTGTTACAAAACTTAGAAAATCTATGGCTATATCTTTATCCGGCGGTGAAAGACGGAGAGTGGAATTAGCAAGAGCTTTGGCGGCAAGTCCTGAATTTATATTGTTGGATGAGCCTTTTACGGGTATTGACCCAATCGCAATTGCTGAAATTAAAGAAACAATCAGAACACTTTCTGAACAAAAGGGCTTGGGGGTATTAATTACTGACCACAACCCGAAAGCAACTCTTTCAATTACAGATAGAGCTTATGTTATTTTTGACGGTAAAATTAAAATTTCCGGCCCGTCGGAAGAAGTTGCTAATGACCCGATAGCAAAACAGTTTTATCTTGGAAAGGATTTTACACTTTAATGGAGATTAAAGATACTAAATTAAAAATTTTAGATAAGTATATTCTTTCTCAAGTTGTGATGGCAACATTAGCTTGTATTATGCTTTTTATTGTTATTTGGATTGCTCCTGAAACATTGTTGAAAGTCATAAAAAGGACATTAGCGGGTGTTTATGAGTTATCAACAGCTGTACAAATTTTATTGTTGGAAATTCCCAAAATATTGAACAAAGCTTTACCTGTCGGGTTATTGCTTGGTACTCTTTTCACTTTTGATAAGTTGAGCAAAGATTCAGAAATAACGGTTATGCGCAGTTTTGGTATTTCTTTTTCCAGAATTGTTGTGCCGGTTATAGTTTTTAGTTTATTTGTAACAGCAGGTTGTTTTGTTGTTTATGATAAGCTTATTCCTTTAAGTGTAAAAAGAAATAGTGTTATTCAAGGTGATAATCCTCGTTCTCACTTTGTTTATACTTTTAAAGATAAGACCGGCGCACCTAAAAAGATAATGATTATTTCAAATTTTGACAAAAATGTGATAGAGAAGCTTGTAGTTTTGAACTTTTCGGGGCAACAATATTCAGATGCGAATATATTGTCAAATATTATGATTTCAGAAAACGCTATTTATCAGGATGGGGTTTGGTCGTTACCTGTAGCAAAAAAATATAAGCTTAATGACGATGGAATTTTTGATTTAGTTGAAAATGTTAATAAAGTAGAGATAGTTAGTGGACAAAAAGCAGAAGATGTTTATACATTAATGACATACTCCGTAAAGAGAGAAAGAGAATTAAATAATTCTGAATTACTTAATTATGTTAAATTATTGAAAAAAGAGCATTTGATGGATGAATATAATTATATGCTTAATAAATATTTGCAACGTTATTTCCATTCATTAATATGTGTTCTTTTTGCAATTCTTGGTTGTTTATTAGGTTTTAGTCAACCGAGAGAACAAAGACTTATTGGCTTTACTATTGCTATTGCTATTGTATTTTCATATTATATCACATTGCCGTTTTTTGATATGTTGGCAGAAAAGAGGGTTTTGTCACCATATATAACATCAACAATTCAACCTCTAGCGATACTTGTTGTTGCGTATGTTGTTAAAAAAATTAAGGATTTATAATTATGATTTTATCAGATGCTATTTCTGTTGTGTTAGGTATTTTATCCACAGCTTTTACCGTATCCGCAGATGCGGAAGTTCCTTATGTAAGAATGTTGCACGCTCCTAAAGGTGTTCATGTTGTAAAAATCAATAATGCCGCAGATTACAATATTGAACCTTTTGTCGTTGACGAATTAACGTCAGCAAAACAGGCTTATGATATTAATACAATGAAATTAATTCTCAATGCCGGTTTTTTTGATCCTAATAACGGAGAAACGATTTCATATGTGGTAAAAGATAAACAAATTGTTTTGGACCCGACTACAAACGAAGCTTTGATGAAAAACCCCGAATTGACGCCTTATTTGGATAGCATTTTAAATAGAGGTGAATTTAGGGTTTTAAATTGTTCCGGTAAAAAGTCTTATGATATAGCTTATCATAATGATGCAGTTTCTCCTGCTTGTGAAATTGTTCATTCTATTCAAGCCGGTCCTATTTTAGATGAGAGAATGGACTTAGAAAAAGAATATTTTGTGATAAAAGATGGTGATAAGGTTTTAAGAGATTCTATAAGTGCACAAAAAAAGCTTGCCAGAACTGCGATTGGAATAAAAAGCAATGATTTATATTTATTTATAGTTACGGATGAAAATCCTATGACGATAGAAGAATTAAAATCTTATATGAAAAAACGCGGAATGGAAAAAACATTGGCTTTTGATGGCGGTAGTTCAACATCTTTTGAAAATGGAGCATTAAGTGTAACATCTGATGGTGATAATTTAGGTCGTAAAGTTAAATCTTTTCTGATATTAAAGCATGATTATTAATATGCTTTGTTATTCTTGAAATTTAGAATCTACAATTGACTTGAATTCAACATAATTTTTTGTGTCTCCGCTGGTTTCAAACAAGGATAGCTTTGACGAGTATAATTTTTTGTTATTGGGGTATTTAGTAATTCCATCATTTAAAATGTTTAAGGCATAAGATTTATTTCCGTTATCATAGTATACGTATGATAGGTCAATATAGTCTTGTGGATATTTTGGTAAAATTTTTGTTGCCATATCAACGTATTTGAAAAACTTGTTTCTATCTCCAAGAGATTTGTAGCATAATGCTAAATTATAATAATAAATAGTTTTTGATTTATCTAGTTCTACAAGTTTTTTAAAATAAGTTAGTGCAATTTCAGGTTGTTTTATTTTATAATACGCAAGTCCAATGTAATTAAGTATTTCAGGTTCTTGTGTTTCAGAAAAATATTTCATAAGAATGTCTAAAGATTCTTCGTAGTCGCCCATATTTGAAGTTACTTTAGCTAGTTCTAAATAAAATTTATCGTTTTGAGTTAAATTTATAGCTTGTAAAATGAATTCTTTTGCATCTAAATGTTTTTCAATCGCAGAAGCCGTTCTTGATAATATGTAATATAAATTTGGGTCAACAGAGTTGATATTTAGCGCCTTTTTAAACACAGCATATGCTTTTTCAAATTTTTGTGTTGCCGCAAAAGCGTTTCCTAAGCTGATATAGGCCTCATAAAATTCTTGGTTTTGCTCAATAGCTTTTTTATATAATTTTATAGCTTGTGTATATTTACCGGTATCCATGTAATAGTTACCAACTACCCAGTTTGAAAGATAGTCATTTGGGTTGCAATTTAATGCTCTGTGAATGTAATCATAATATTTGTTTTCTTTTTCTTGTTCTTTGTATAAAAGTCCGATATTTAACAAAGCTTTAGGTGCTTGTGAGTCAATTTTTATTGCTTTTTTAAATTGTTCTTCAGCTAGTTTGTTTTCACCTTGTTGCCAGTAAAAAAGACCTAAATTGTTGTATGCGAGGTAATTTTTTTTATCTAATTCTATAGCTTTCAGAAAATATTCATAAGCTTGTTTGTTGTCACCATCATTTAAATATTGAAGTCCAAGTTGGTTATAATATTCTGAACTGTAAGGTTCAATTGTTTTTGTTTTTTCTGTAATTATGGGTTGTTTTGGTTCATATTCCGATAATTTTGGCAGAGGGTTAACAATTTCTGACTCCGTTGTATCTTCAGGAGTAAAAATGTTTTTTGATGAATTTTTTGTTTGTTGAGGGATTGGTATGAGCTCTAATTTAGCCATAGGCTCTATATCTTCATTTTTATCTTCTTTTAGCATTGATGCAAGCTCAGAGTTTGCGAATTTTGGATTAAGTTTTAATGCTTGTGCGAAAATTTTTCGTGCTTCATCAGTTTTATTCAACGTAGTAAGTAGTAATGCCTGTTTATATCTTGCAGTTGTATTCATTGGCTCAAAATAAACAACCATATCAATGTATTCTAAGGCTTTTTGATAATTGCCGGCAAAAGCGTAATTATCTGCCATTTCCAGGTAATCGTCTATGATTTCTTTTGGCGCAAGTTTTATTTCGTTTGCGTAGGTTGTTAGACTTGAGTTTAAAAATAATATAAAAAATAATATCTTTAAAAATTTCATAAGAAGATTATATCATAATTAAAAATCTGTTAAGTAAAAAAACATAAATTAGCGATAGACTTTACAAAGCGGCATTTTTTGTATAAAATACAAAAGAACCAAAGGAGAGGTGTCCGAGTGGTTTAAGGTGCAGACCTGGAACGTCTGTGTGGGGGATTACTCCACCGTGGGTTCGAATCCCACCTTCTCCGATTTTGCTTAAATTCTTGTCAAGCATTGATTTTGAGCTAATAAA
>JAZTXF010000088.1:0-20699 GCA_045636305.1 Candidatus Gastranaerophilaceae bacterium
GGATTAATCAAATTGTTTACAATTATTTCTTTTGAGTTTAATTTTTCAAGTTCTATAGCGGAATTTATTGTAAATAAACCTGATTTTATACGAACAAGATTAGTCATTATTGCCCCGACTCCGCTTTTTTCTCCTAAATCATTGATAATTGAACGAATATATGTACCTTTAGAACATTCAACTTCAATTTTAGCCAGTTGTTTTTCTTCATTAAATTCTAATAATTCAATTTTTGAAATTGTTACGCTACGAGTAGGTATTTCAATATCTGCATCTGTTTTTCCGCTTCGAGCGTATTCATATAATTTTTTACCATTAAGTTTAATTGCTGAGTATATTGGCGGTTTTTGCAGAATTTCCCCTTCAAACGACTTTAATAAATGAATGATTTCATTTTTTGTAATTTTTTTGTCAGACTTTTTTTCCACAACTCCTTCTGTATCATAAGTGTCAGAAATAAACCCAAACATAATTTCTGCGATATAGCCTTTATCTTCATGTAAATAGTCAATCAGTTTTGTACTTTTCCCAATGCAAATGGGCAAAACACCTTCCGCTAAAGGATCCAGCGTACCTGTATGTCCAATTTGTTTAATCATAAGAACTTTTCTGAGCGCTTTTATAACATCAAAAGAAGTTAACCCCTTAGGTTTGTAAACATTTAAAAAACCAAACATTGATTATAATTCACCACGAGAAATTTTATTTATTAAATCAGTAACTTCAGCGCCTTTTTCAAGTGTATCGCTGGCAATAAATTTCAAATCAGGAGTATGTCTGAGTCTTATCCGTTTGCCTAATTCATAACGAATTTGAGGTTTATTTGCATTTAAAGCTTCTATAGTTTTTTCCTTAGATTCAACATCAGTTGAAAAAACAGAATAGATAACTTTTGCATATGAATTATCCTGAGACATTTCAACATCAACAATAGAAACCACTCCACTGATTCGAGGATCTCTGATTTCTCTTTGAATAATATCAGCGATTTCTTTCATTAACGTTTTTCTGATTCTATCATTTCTAAGTGACATAACTCTTCCTTATACCAATTTTTGTCTTTCAATTTGCTCTGTTGTAGAAACTTCAATTATATCGCCTTCTTGTAGGTCATTGAATTTAGCAAAAGACAGACCACATTCAAAACCTTGTGCAACTTCTTTAACGTCATCTTTAAAACGTTTGAGTTGGTCAATTGGTCCTTTAAAGATTTCTTGTCCATTACGGATAACGGCTGCAGTTTCTCCTCGTTTAATTTTTCCTTCAGTAACGTAGCAACCAGCAATTTTCATTGTTTTACCAACTGTAAATATTTGTCTGACTTCAGCTTTTCCTATTTCAACTTCTTTTAATTCCGGTTGTAACAGACCAAGCATTGTTTGTTCTAAATCTTCAAGTACTTGGTAAATAATATCATATTTTTTGATGGTAACATTTTCTCTCTCTGCAGCGATAAGAGCATTAGAATCTTCTCTAACTGTAAAGCCAAGAATAATAGCTCCGGATGCAGCAGCAAGCATTACGTCTGCTTCTGAAATATCGCCAACGCCTACGTGGATAAGCTTTGTTAAAATTTCTTTGCTTTCAAGTTGCATAACAGCTTGTGAAACAGCTTCCGCGGCACCGTGAGTATTTGCTTTGATAATAATATTAAGGTTTTTGATGTCCTCATCTGAACCAACAACATCGCTTCTTACATGAGCCGGTTTCATTGCTTCAAGTTTTGTTATTCTGTCTTTTTCTTTTCGTTCAGCAACAATTCGTTTCATTTCTTTTTCATTATCAACTACTTCAAAAGAATCTCCTGCTTGAGGAACTTCTGAAAGCCCTAAAACCTCAACAGGTGTTGATGGAGGAGCTATTTTCACTCTTTCTCCGGAGTCTGAAAGAAGTGCTCTGACACGGCCACCTACGCTACCAACAACAACACAATCACCGATTTTCATTGTTCCGTTTTGAACAAGTAGTGTTGCAACCGGCCCTTTTCCTTTATCAAGGTTAGCTTCAATAACAACACCGGTTGCATTAGCTTCCGGATATGCTTTTAAATCTTGCATTTCAGCTGTAAGCAAGATGTATTCCAACAATTCATCAATACCTGTTCCTTGAATTGCAGAAACTTTAACGCAAACTGTATCACCACCCCAAATCTCGGGAACAAGTCCATGTTCAGTTAATTGTTGTAAAATTCTGTCAGGATTAGCAGATGGTTTATCCATTTTATTAATAGCAATAATTATAGGAACTTCAGCTGCTTTTGCGTGGTTGATAGCTTCGATTGTTTGAGGCATTATACCGTCATCGGCCGCAACAACCAAAATAGCGATATCAGTAGCTTTTGCCCCTCTTGCACGCATTTCCGTAAACGCTTCGTGACCGGGGGTGTCTATAAATACAATTTTTTTGTCATCTAAATGCACAGTGTAGGCACCGATTGATTGAGTAATACCACCAACTTCGGTAGCAACAATTTTATGTTTTGCCGCTCTTATGCTATCTAATAAAGTTGTTTTTCCGTGGTCAACGTGTCCCATAATCGATACAACAGGCGCTCTAAGTTTAAGAAGTTTTTCATCGATATTTTTTAGTGCATTTGCTTTTTCTTCTTTAGCGAGTTCCTCTTCCATGTATGCTTCAAGGTCTTCTTCCAAAACTTCTATTTCGAAATTTTGAGCAACTTTTTTAGCTATTTCTACATCAATAACTTCATTAACAGTTGCCATAATTCCTTGCATCATAAGAAACTTAACGACTTCAGCTGAACTTTTTTTAATTTTATCAGCAAGTTCACCTATTGTCATTGCTTGGTTTATTACAACTTGTGTAATAGATTCTTCTTGTCTTTCTTCTCGTTGACGCTTTTTATGTTTTTGCGCCATAGCTTTTTCCAGTGAAATTTTTTCTTGTTCTTCTTCTTTAGAACGAGTTCTGTCTTTTCCGGAAATAGCATTTGTTTTTTTCTTGTTTGTACCGCCTTTATTTTCGTAAATATCCTGTGAAATTATATGACGTTTGATAGGTGCTTTTTTGTCATTATTTACAGGTTGTTGCGGACGATTTTCTTTATTAAACGGCTTTCTATCCGGAGTGTTTTCTTTTTTGATTTTATCTTGTTTATCCGGTCTTTGTGGAGCGCGCTCATTTCTTGTTGCATCTTTTTTAGGTTGCGCCGACTTTCTGTATAAATCTTCAGCTCGCTGAATAATTTTAGGTCCTAATCTTGGTTTTATAACAACAGCAGGACTTTCTGATTTTGGAGCAACATCTTTTTTTTCTTCAACTGCAGATGGAGTTCCCTCCTCTTTTGGCTGTGGCTTTGCTTTTTTAACAATAAATGCTTTAGGTTTTGCCGATTCCTTTTTATCCGGCTCATTTAGAGCTTCTTTAAAACGTTTGACCTGTTCCGGCGTCAATGTGGAAGAATGAGATTTCACTTTAATCTGAACTTTCTTTTCTAAAAGCTCAATAATTTCTTTTGTCGGTTTATTAAGTTCGTTTGATAAGTCGTATACTCTTATAGTTTCTTGTGTCATTGACGATTTTACTCCATTCTGTTTGTTAAGATTAGAGTAGCACAACCAAAGTTTCAAGTACAGTTTAGTGTTAATTTTTTTATTTTTTCAATTCTTCTTCTAAGACGTTTTTTAGTTCCACCGGAGCTTGTATCTTAAGTATATTGCTTATTTTCCCTTTTTTAAATGCATTGTTTATGCAATTTATATTTTTACAAATGTAAACAGATCGTCCAAAATCTTTATCGGTTGGATTTAAAAGAATTGTGTTATCGTTGTATCTTTTAAGAAGTCTAAACATTGTGCCCCTTTCAAAAAGTTTTGAGCAACCTATGCATTTTCTGATTTTATTTGTCATTGTTTGTTATCAAAATATCCGTTCTGTATCTCTTTCCGTTAAAGTTAATTAAATCAATATTTTCTTGCAGTAATGCTTTTGCCTTACTTAAAGTTGCTGCAGATGTTGTTAAAGATAACGCTCTGCCTGCTCTGAGTTTTATTTGGTTATTTTTATTAATTGCATTGTATAATGTTACGTTTATTTCTTCATCTAACTCATCTATTCCGCTCAAAAGAGCTTCATCGTTGTCAAATAAGTATTTTGGGGTTTTGGTTAAAACTGCAGACATAGCAGATTTATTTTTTAAGTTTATAAAATTGTAGTCATCAGCCAATGAACCAATTGCACAGGCTTTGAATATTTCTATCAAGTTATTATCAAGAAGCTCTAATATAGTTTCAATATCAGGCTCTTTAAAAAAGGAGTTGAATTCTATAACATTTATATCGTTATCATTGTCTAATATTAAATCAACCCCAATAATTCCGATATATGTTGCATTATTCCTATCTAATTCGTTAATTGCCGGATAAATTATTGTATCCAAAATTTTATTAGATAATGCATTGTCAACAAAATTAGCAGGAGCATATGCGCCCACTCCTTTAGTGATACTGCCCCCGTCTTTTTCTGAAGAATATTTATAAGGCACAACCGCACATATAGGAATTGCATTGTATCCGTCGGTTATTGCGTAAAATGTGAATTCACGTCCTTGAACATAATTTTCAATTACAACTTTTGGAGATGAAATTGAAAAAAGTTTATTTAAAATATTATTTGCTTCCCTTGAACTTAAGCACAAGTGAATATTTTCTCCATCATCGTGAAGATCTGATTTTATTAAAATAGGATAAACAGCACTGTTAAGATATTCTCTGGCAGAATTTTCCTTATCAAAAATACCAAATTTTGGTGTTCTCATTTTCAACTTATACATAAACCTTTTGCCCACAGATTTTGATATTGCAAATCTTGCCGCTTCTTTTTCCGGAGCAAAAACCATCAAACCTGCCTCATTCATCGCGGAAGCCAAATCAGCGTCTATCGCCATATCATCACATACTATTGTAAGGTTTATTTCATTTGCTTGTGCAAAGTCAACTATTTCATCTATATTTTGAGGCTGAATATCAATGCAGGTTGCAAAATCGCCAATAGCTTGATTCCCAGGAGCAACAAATATTATGCTCTCCGGATTTTCTTTTTTTAAATATTTAGCTAAAGCGTACTCTTTAGCTCCTTTTCCTATAATCAAAATTTGCATGCGTTAATTATACTATATCATAATGTTAACAATTGTAACAAAATAAACGTGTCTTGAAATTGACACCTTTTGAATGTTTTTATATAAGAGTAGACATACAGAAGTATATAAAAACAACGAGATATTGTAGTAAAATAAGGAGTATGTTATGAATTTTCAAGTAGCACCGGTTAATTTTGCAATGATGAGTCAACCTTCAGCGCCAGCCAGTGTAGAAACAGCCGGCTCAGTAGCCTTTAGTGGTGCAGAAACTGCAGGCTCAGTAGCATCATCATCTTGTGGTGGTTCTTCATTTTCCGCAGTTGCTTAGAATGTTACTTAACTAAAAATATTATTTGTGTAGTGAAAAGTAAAAGCAATAAGTTCGGGGTGTGTAATGAACGAAGCAAGAGTGATTAATTTTGCGCTAATTGGTATTTTTATATTAATGCTATGCGCATACATATTTACAGTTCAAATTTCAACCGATATGGTCGGATTTGATGAATTTACAACAACAGTTTCAGCCTTTTGTGGATAAGTAAGTAAAAAGTATATAAAAAAATCGCTAATTAAGATTAGCGATTTTTTTATTTATTTTGTATAATAAAACATTATGTAAAAGAGGTGTTTATGAAAGTACAAACATTTGTTACCGGTCCAATTCAAGTAAATACTTATGTTGTTTTTGACGAACAGTCAAAAGAGGGGATTTTAATAGATGTAGGCGGAGCTGCATCAGAAATTACAGCTTTTGTCAAAAAAAATGATATAAAATTAAAAGGGATATACAATACTCACGGGCATTTTGATCATGTTATGGGGGCTAAAGAGATACAAGATGTCTTAAATATTGGTTTCTATTTAAACAAAGAAGATTTATTTTTAGTTGAACACTTAACAACGCAATTGGCAATGTATGGCATTCCTTCCGTAGAGCCTCCTGTGATTACATCCTTCATTGATGAGAATACTGAAATTATGCTGGGTGATTCGAGAGTGAAGATTCTTTCGACCCCGGGGCATACCCCAGGGGGTATTTGTTTCTTGGCAGATAATCTGTTGTTTTCCGGTGATACCTTATTTTTGGAATCTATAGGCAGAACAGATTTGCCTGGTGGTGATTATTTAACATTAAAAAATTCTATACGAGAAAAATTATTTGTATTAAACGATGATGTTATTGTTTATCCGGGGCATGATGACCCAACAAGTATTTTACACGAGAGAAAATATAATAAAATGGTTTGATAATAAAAAACGATAGTTTTGAACTATCGCTTTTTATTATTTATTATTTTATCCAAATATACTTCTACAAGCTGAACCGACTATAGTAAATGGTGCACCTACCAAATTTCCCAGTGCAAATCCTGCAGAAAACAGACCTGCACCTCCCGAACAGCCACCGCCGTAATGGTTATTATAGAACATTCCCCCGAAAGGTGAGCCTCCAATCATTGGATAATCCATCATCTCAGGACCGGGGTCTCCAAAAGTAAAACGAGGCATAGCTGCCATGCTTGCTTGTTGAAAATCATTCATTGCTCTATATTGTCCGTAAAGATAGCTATTCATAAGAGCATTGTTGTAGTTCATTTGATTGTAAGCCATGTTAGCTGTAAAATATCCTATTGTCATAATTCCCCTTAATGTGTAAACTCCTGTATTTATTTAAAAACATTTTGTTTAAAAAAATTGCTTTAAAATAAAAAAATTATGAAAAAATGTTACAAAGATTGTTAAGAGCTTGTGTATATATACTTTCCGGCAGATTCCGTATTTCAGCTTTTGCCAATGAAATATAGTGATTTATTAGTTTTTTAGTTAAATTTATATTTTTTTCTTCTTTTGCTGTTTTTAGAATATCGTTAGTTTTTATGTTGGCAAGGTTTTTATTTTCGCCATATCCAAAAATAATTGGTGCTGTATAAATACCGCTACTTATATCATTAAAAAGGGGTTTTTGTTTTTTTTCATTTAAAATATTGTTTAAATCATCATTAATTTGAAAAGCTATTCCAAAGTTCAAGGCAAAATTAATCAGTTCTTTTTCATATATATTATTATTTAGATTAGATAAGGATTTTAGGGTTGCTATAAATAAAGATGCCGTTTTATTTTTTGATTTTTCAATATATTCTTTAATTGTAGGTGTTTCTTGTTTAGAAAAATATTGATTAATTTCTCCTTTGCACAAGGATATTAGACAATTAGAAAAGTTTTTAATTATACTTGGATTTTTAATAGAGTTTAAAATATTTATAGCTATTGATAACAAAAAATCACCTGCAATAATTGATAGTTTTGAGTCATATTTTTTATTTATTGTTGTATGCCCTCTGCGAATTAAAGAGTTGTCTATTATATCATCATGTATTAATGTAGCATTATGAATTATTTCAACGGCAGAAGCCAGTTTGATTATATTTTCATTAGTTTTCCCAAGTATTGCATTTGCAAAAAGAAAAAGCAAACAAGCTCGAATTTGTTTTGAATTTCCGCAGAGATATTGTTGTATGTCATTTCCAAATGCAATATTTTCATTTTTCAGTAAATCTATTGTTTTTTTTATTTCAATAGAAAGTTTTTGAAAATCATCGAAAACCGTATCTTTTATTTTATTGTATCGAGCTGGTTCAATCATGGATTTGTTATTTTTCCTGATAAATAATCGGCAAGAGGTGTTTTTAAAATACCATTAAGTGATTTATCTATATCTTTAAGTTTTTTTGAGATAATTTCCATTTCATTTGTCCAAACAAAATTATCAAGAACATATTTTTCTCCGGTGTTAAAATCCTTTGAAAGTTGAACTTTAATAATTTCTGCAAGCATTTTTTTTGCGGTAGGAATCATTTTTTCCATATTTATGTCGATTAAGTTGTTTTCATCAAGCGTAACAGCTCCATTTTCTATGAAGTATTTGGATTGCATAACTGTTCTAACCCTATGCGCTTGGCTTAGGGTTGGTTGTGCTTTGAGGAAATTATCAGTAGCATAAGTAACAATAATTTGTTTTACTTCCTCATCGCTATACATTCCCTTTTCTTGTAAAACATCTAAAAGCGCTAATGCTCCCATATCTGCTTTGTTTTCTTCAATTATATTTTTGTATTTTCCAAGTGCTTCTGTTCCTGATTTTGGACCAAGTGAATGAACGTTTTCATGCCCTATTGTAAACCAGTGGTCAGCTTCCGGATTGTAATATTTATGAAATTCTGGTCTAAGTGTTGCATCTAATCTTTTTTTTCGTTTTTCAAGAGCTTCAGGTGAATTGTTTGTTCGAATTTGTCTATGGTAAACGTTTCGTCTTCCTCCACCGATTGTCAGTGATAATTTGTCATTGTTAGGTAAATTTTGTGCTAAAGTTATTCCTCCCCGATAAGTTCCTTCATCACCTCGAAGAGTTACAATATCTGCATCAACCATGGTTTGTCCTATATCATCATTATCACTGATATTTTGTTCATATTCATCAGCATAAGGCATATTTTGTGCCAAAATATGCATATATTTTTTAATTTCTAAAAGTTTTTCTGTACCTTGTTTGTTAATTATCCCTACTCTAATACCCAAAGAATCTTTTGATATAGGTGTAATATTATTTTCTTTCAATAATTTGCTTAGCTCGTCATTCTCCATAACTGAACCTGTTAGTTCGTCTGCATATTGTTCTCGAGAAATTGTAAATTCTAAAGGTGTATCTTGAAGTGTCGCCCATTTCTTATCCGCATACGCATCAAGCATCGGATCATTTTGTAATAAAGCTTTAGCTTGCAATTGCAGATATTCGTTAAAATCTTTATTTGTAGATAATTCACTTGCTTGTATTAACTGTTCAGCAATATATGTAAATTCTTCTTTAAAATATTCAGTGTAGTCAATAGCCTTGAGTTTGTTATTATCTCTAGTTACCATTGTTCGTTGATTTAAGATGTTTTTTACTTCTTCTGCTTCTCCATTTTTAATCATATTAGAAAGAATGTTATGGAATTCCTCTTTTTTTAAGTCTGATGGGTAAAAGCCCTTTCCGTCTGTCTCTTTAAAATTTTTGGCTAAATAAATCTTGTTAGCTTCTGAATCGACGGCAATCATCCCAATTTGTGCATTAAATAAGGTCAATGCCATCTTTGCATCTTCATTACCTCTTTCTGTTTCTGTTTCAAGAAAATTTTTAAACTCAAGATTTGCCGCATTATCTTGTTTCATAAAAACTTCATCAATTTTATTTGCTGCGAGTATAAGATTTTTTAGCGCATCTTTATCTCCTTGAGCAAGTTCGTTATATTCTTTACAATCTTTATCAAGCATTTTTTTAGCTATTAAACAATCTTTGCTTGTTCTTTTTTTTAATTCTTCTGTTGAAAGGTTAATTTCAAAATTATACATAACTTTCTCCATAAACATAATTTTTAATAATAGTTTATCACTTTGTATAAAATCTGTACATATATGAATTGTTTGTGTTAAGGTTTATTTTATGGAAAACAATTTAGTTAAAGATGTATTGCTAATAGATAGAGGTTTTTCTGTTAAAGTCCGTATTGACTTAAAAAATATGACTTTTACAAGATTGCAGGATAAATTATCTGCAAAGATAGAAAGGGTTGATGGCAATGTTTTTTATTTGGCAGGCATTAATCCTGAGATTAAAAATGCTGTTGCTTTTGATGATAAATTTGCCATTATAGCTAAAGTTGATGCTCATAATCTAGTTTATGCACAGCCGATGGGTATATGGACCATGCCTAAACATAAAACAATATTTTTTGAAGTTGCAAAAAATGCTTGTACTTCTATAGTTTCAGAAATATATCGCTCTAATTGGAAAAAATGGTGGAGTCCTGATGTAACTGAAGAATTTACTGTTTGGAATGCAATGAATTGGAAAAATAGTTATTTTAAACATCGCATGATGCTTTCTGTTACGGAATATGCTGAAAAAAAAGAACAATATAAAGATCATATGAAATTTCTAGTATATGATGAACCATTAAAACGCTTTATCAGAATGCTTAATAATAAGTATATTAAGCATCATACGATTGCTTCAAGTGTTCAACCGCCATATGATAAGAATATTAATGATTATGTAGATAAAGTAATATTGGCAACACAACTGGATGTTTTAAATTCACATTTTTGGGATCAACATTTGGCACCAATTACATTAAACGGAAAAGATTTTTTAGATGATATTACCTATTTTGTTCATTTGAAAGATTTAAATTCTTTTATGAAGGATAAATTTGATATAGAAATGAACAGATATAATGCAATGCCTTTGTCAAAAAAGGTTGTTACCGAAGAAATTCTTTTACCTCGTCAAATTGAAAAGATAAAAGAAATTTATAAAGAAGATTATGCTCTTACGGAAAAGTATCAGGATAAGTTTTATAAAGCATAATTAGTTGTAAATAATTGTAAAAACAAAGTCAAAATATTTCTTTCTAAAGTTTTGGTATAAGTAGGTGGGCTTATTTAAAAAGGTTAATTTATGCTTCAGATTACACCAAATTCATCATTTAAACCGATTAATTTTGGGAAAAAAACTAAATATAGTCAAGATAATAAAGATAATCCGGGATTTTTCAAGAAATCAATTGCCGGAACGGCAGGTTTACTTGCTGTAACTCCACTTTCAATTGTGCCTATATTCTCTTCTCATTTATTACAAAACCAAATGGTAAAATTGAATAAGTCATTATCTGCCGATGCTGTAAAAAGTTTAAACGAAGCTGGAAACAAAATACTTAAAGATAGTGGTTTGGAGAAACAAGGTGTTGAAATTTTAAGAAAAATACCAATGATAAGACTTCCAAACATTCCTTATTTTTCTAAAAAAATAAATAAAATATTAAAAAGCATGAATCCGTTATATCAATTTAAAATGGGTAGAAATGCTGTATATAATACAGAAGTTAAAAAAATACTTGTAAGTGACAAAATTGCATTGTCTCAGTTTCATGAATTGGGACATGCAATGAATGATAATTTTGGTAAAGTTGGTAAATTTTTACAAAATATAAGAAAAGATTTGATATTCAGGAAGGCATTTAAAAAAACACCTCTTTCCGGGAAAATAGCTTTATTTGGCGTGGCGTTGTTGCCTCTTGTAAGTATATTTAAAAATAAAAAAGCAGAGGGTGAAAAACCTAAAGGTATATTTGACAGAACAACAACATTCATAAAGAATAATGTCGGTAAACTAACATTTTTAACTATGTTGCCAATAGTAGCAGAGGAGGCATTAGCATCATATAAAGGTGAAAAAGCTGTCAAAAATTTAATAAATAAAGACTTGTTTAAAAAAGTTAAGATGTGTAATAGATTTGGACTTATGACGTATGTAACAATTTCAGTAGTAGCTGGTTTTTCTGCAATGCTAGCTTCAAAAATTAGGGATAAAATTGCCCAACCGAATTTAAATAAGAATAATGCATAAATTACTAATAAGTAAAATGAGAAAAACACAAATTAAAGATTATATTCTCAAGGTTTATTCACTCGCTTTGCGGGTTCTGAATGACAGGGGCACCTGCCCCTTTTCAACCAGCCGGACTCAAGAGCTAAAGTTCATTGGATTAGGATTCATTTTTGGGGCCGCCGCCCCTCTTCAACCAGCCGATTTAAAGAGCTAAAGTTCATCGGATTAGGATTCATTTTTAAATAGGGGCTTGAAACTTGTTCAAGCATACTGCATAATGATAGATGTAAGAAGAATATTTGAGGTAATACAATTGTTCTTTTTTGGTTGATGTAAACGGAGAAGAAAAAGCCCCCAACACAATTGGAAAGGATATTTCTTTATTATTGGACTACACGACGGCATATATACCTGGCCTTTACCTGCGAAATACACCTCAATCTACTCCCAAATAGCCCCATATGGAACCAAAGGCCATAACGCAACGAACAGAAATAATTGCAGTAAAAAAGAAGATAGTTTAGGTTACGGTTGTTCAAATTGGTTTATAACACACACAGACTATGAAAAATAAAAACTATAATTTTTTCACCATTTGAACAACAGCTTGAGCTTTTTGTATTATTTCTTCGTCTGTTGCATCTTTCCAAAAATCACGCCCAATGGCAACTGCACAAGCTCCTGCTTTTAAATAATCTGCTATATCTTCAATCTTTATACTACCTGTCGCTATAACATTTAGAAACGGCATAGGTCTGAGTAAATCTTCAATATACGCAGCTCCGCCCATTTGATGCACCGGAAAAATTTTAATCAAGGGCACACCCGATTTCCAAGCCTGATACGCTTCATTTGGAGTAGTTGCAGTTGTAATTGTATAAGTATGTTTTGCCTGACATAAACGAACCAAGTTAGGCGCATAAATTGGAGATACAACCGCTTTCACACCTGCTTTTATAACCTCTTGCGCTTGTCTTGCTGTAATAACACCACCTGCAACAATTGTCGCATCCGTTGTTTCGCACAACTCTCTAACCACCGGATACATTTCAGGATTTTCCACCGTAATTTCAATCATATCAATACCACCGGCAATCAATGCTTTAGCAACACGCAAAGAGCAATCTTTATCATCCGTTCTTATAACAGCAGAGATTTTAGCATCTTTATACTTCTCAATTACATTCATACGAGTCCTATCTTTTAACTTGATTTTTAGGTGTTCTTACTTTTATAAAATTAAACACTGTTCTTTCTTCGACATCTTCTTTTGAAACACCGAAAATACTTTCCAAATCCAATTTAAGCAAGCTCAAATCATCGTATTTTTTAAGAACCCCACCAATAGATAAAGATACTTCGCCGGTTTCCTCAGAAACAACCAAACAAGCCGCCTCCGAAACTTCGCTCATCCCAATTGCAGCTCTGTGTCTTGTCCCGTATTTCCAACTAAGCTTAGGGTCTTCCGTCAATGGCAACAACACACCTGCAGAAAGGATTTTATCATCCCTTATGACAACAGCCCCATCGTGTAACGGTGTGTTTGGATGAAAAATAGTCAGTAACAGCTCTTGACTGACATCTGCATTAAGAGATGTTCCGACATCAGGATATGCCGCATTTTCATCCTCAGATTTTTCCAAAACAATAAGAGCTCCTGTTCTTGTTTTTCTTAAATATTTAATACTTTCCAGCAACTCATGAACTACATTTAGGTCAGTGTCTTTTGTTTTTTTATTAAAATATTTTGCAAAAAAGCCACCTTGACCAAGATATCCGAGAAAACGCCTAAGCTCAGGTTGGAATATAACAACCAGTGAAAATGCAATAACCATTACAACGGTTCTTGTAAATACACCTATAATTTGCAAATCAACTTTTATAAGAAACTCAGAAAATAACCACAATAAAATTAAGATAAAAACACCCTTAACGAACTTTTCACTGTACGTCCCTTGGATATAACGTCTGTATCCGACTGTCATAGCAAGCACAATGAATAATATTTCCACTACATTTTTTATGTGGAAGTCAATAGTACTAAATTGTGAAAGAATAAAATTAAAGATATTTTCCAATTTTACCGCCTATTTCAACCTATCCGGAATGCAATCTGAAGCAACAAGTTGTTCATACGTTTGTCTTTCTACAATAATATCAGATTGTGAATTATTTACAAGTACCATGGCTGGTTTTAACACTCTATTATAATTACTTGACATAGAATACCCATAAGCACCTGTATTGTAAACACAAAGCACATCTCCCTCTTCAAGTACAGGCAATTCAATATCCTTAATTAAAATATCACCTGATTCACAAAATCTACCTGCAATAGTAACTTTTTCTTTTTGTGTGTCTTCCGGTTTATTAGCGACATCAGCACAATAAACCGCCTGATACATTGACGGACGAGGATTATCCGCCATACCGCCATCAACTGCAACGTATTTCTTACCTTTTGGAACTTGTTTGGAACTACCAACCGTATACAATGTTACACCGGCAGTACCCACAATACTTCTCCCAGGTTCGATATAAATTTTGGGTTCATGCAAATTCAACTCTTTTACGTGTTTTTCTACCGAAGATATTATAACTTCAGCTATTTCATATGTAGAAGGAGGAAGATCATTATCAGTATATTTTATGCCCAAACCACCACCAAGATTTATTTCTGCGAGCTCAATACCATATTTATCCTTAATTCTTTTGATTTCCTTGTACAAAACACCAACTTCATCGTAATAGACTTGAAGTTCAAATATTTGAGATCCAATATGTGCATGAAGTCCTTTTAAATTAAGATTTTTATATTCATCGACTATCAAATCTATTGCATCATCGACCTGAGTTAAATCAAAACCAAATTTACTATCCAAATGTCCTGTTTGAATATATTCGTGAGTATGACACTCTATCCCCGGAGTTATTCTCAAAAGAATATCAATAGTTTTTTCTTTTGATTTTGCAATTTCATTAACCAATGAAAGTTCTAAAAAATTATCAACAGAAAAACGACCAACACCAAGGTCTATAGCCATTTCAATCTCTTCTATAGACTTGTTGTTACCGTTAAACATGGTTTTTGACATATCTACACCAGCCTTATAAACAGTATAGATTTCTCCGCCGGAAACCACATCAAAACCAAACCCCTCATCATAAGCAATTTTTGCAATTGCTTGCGTCATCAAAGCTTTTGAAGCATACATCATATTTATATTCGGATAATCTTTAAACGCCTCTTTATATTGCCGCATAATCCCACGCAAAGAAGCCTCATCCATTACATATAATGGTGTTGCGTATTTGTCTGCCAATGAAACAAGATCACACCCGCCTATTTCCAGATTACCGTTTGCATTTATTTTTAAAGTAGAAGGCTTTATATTCTGGTTAAGAGTATTTAGCATTATTTTTGTTTCCTTATATTTAGATTTTTACGAGTTCTCTTTCGGGTTCCACTTCTTGTGCACTTATAACTCCATGTGCAGTTTTCCCCCAATTCATTGTTTTTTTCATAAATATTATTTTATAAACAATAAACATAGCTAGCGGAAACCAAACAACTATGAGATAAGCACTTGTTTCAACCGCCTGAACTATACTTTTTAAAAGCGGAATTTTATTATATTTTCTTATACTATAAGTAGCAACCATCCAAAAACAAACACCAATTGCAAATAAAACAAATAAAGACGATAAGATAGTATTTTCATATCCCTTTATAACTCTAAATGCCTGAAAACAAATTTCTGACATAACCCAAAACGGCATAATAAATTCAGTAATGTATGCAGTCATATCCAAACTGACACGCAACGACATGTCTCTGGAAAACAAAACATCCGTAAAGTTTTCCAAATATCGACGAATAGATCCCTCTACCCAACGACGACGCTGCCGCAATAACGGAAAAAACTCAATCACACCTTCTTCAAAAACAGTAACATCAGGACAGAAACGAACGTCCCAACCTTTAATCTGCATCCGTGTTGACATATCCAAATCGTCAGTTATTGTGTAATTATTCCAGCCGTTAATATCAACAAGAGCCTCTCTCTTCAAAAGTTCGCCATTTCCGCGGAGCTCAACCGCACCTTTTACCGCGTCGCGACCCACTTGAAAATGAGCATCCATCGCATACTCATTGTTTTGACAACGAGTAAGAAAGTTAAAAGAAGCATTACTGATTACTTTTCTGGCTTGAACAGCCCCAACATCTTTAGGCTCAAGATAAGGAACTAATCTTGTCAAAAAATCCGGCTGAATTCTGGCATCAGAATCAAAAACCAAAATAGCCTCACCTTTAGCCAAATTCATTGCATCATTAAGCACAGCGGATTTTCCCGGAAAAGTCCCCTTCTCTCTAATCATCGCAGTCACTTTTTCATGCTTCATTTCAAGTCTTTTTATGACTTCACCTGTATTATCATCACTCCTGTCATCAATTACAATCACTTCAAAAGAAGGATAATCAAGAGCCAAAACATTTTCCACCGTTTTTTCTATAACAGTAGCCTCATTGTGTGACGGCAACATTATAGTTACAAATGGCTTATAATTATAATTCAACTCCTGAGGTTTTTTCTTTAATTTTCTTTTTCGGTGTTTAAATGCAATCTGCATATATATCGTATAAACAAACATAAATGAACACAGATAAACAAGCGCCCAAAATGTTGGCATGTAATTTTGGAACACAAACAAAAATGTCCACAACGACGCTATTATCAATAAAAGAACAACTCTTTCTCTCATTTTACAATCCCTCTTGTATCTATTTTAACAGAAATATTTATGAGGTAATATTATTTAATAATAAAATCAATATAAATTTACAAAATATAAAAAACTTGTAAATTTTTGTTAAAATAGCTGAAAAGTAAAGCAAAAAAACATATTTAGGTGTATTTACAAATCAAAAGCATAAATAAAGGAGTATTGTGTGAAAACATCAGCAGTAAACAACACGATAATCAACAAACAAATTGCATTTAAAGGGCATAGCGCATTTACCAACGACAAAGGTAAAGTTGGACACAAATTCTATTTGCCTTTTGATAGCACAAAATACAATGTAGAACTGGAAATAAACGGTTTTGAAAAGGTTAACGGAAAATGGCGTCCAATTGAAGAATTGGATGTTGTTAGAATTCCTATGAACGAAAACGGTATTAATATTCCCGAAGACTTGCTGTATACGGAAGATGGAACAGCCACCGGTTATCGTTTTTTACTTTCAGAAAAAAACAATCCTAATAAAAAATTCTACAAAATAGACTCCGGATTACAATCAAACCCTTCTGCAGGTTCTTCTGAAGACACATATTCTCTTTTATTACCTAATCGCACAGTATTATCAGTTAACGGCTTAACAAAACAAGTTATGCCCGACATTACTTTTCCCGGATATTCAATTAATCAGAAAACAGGCGAACTTATTTTTGACAAAAAAGAAAGGAACAGAGCCGTAAACGCAATGCGCACACATGGCAACAAACTCGGCGGAAACATTGCAGGTATAATGAGAATGTTACCTGTATGGAAACAAGAAGGTTACACAAAACTTGTAGGTACCCCATACACAAAAGACGAAGTTTCCTCTCACTTATACTGGACAGAAAATCCTTATCAAGTATCAGCTTCTATGGGGACACTGGAAGATTTTAAAGCTTTCCAAAGAGAACTTTTCAAAAACGGACAAAACTTTATTGCTGACGGTGCTTTTGTAAACCAAGGTTTACAAGGAACACTCTTTAAAAGTGTATTAAAACACGGAGAAGACTCTCCATTTTTTAACTGGTTTAAGGCTTCCGGACTTTTAAGTTCAGACCTAAAATTAGGTGCTATCCCCAGCAATCCCGAAGCAAGAGCTAATTTCCGTTTTAAACTGGTTAATGCTCCCAAAAAATTTGAATTTGATTTTAAAGAAGGAACATTCAAAGCTGTTCGTAACAAAAATTACGACAAAACAAAACTCAGCTACATTCAGCTTTTTGACAAAAGATTAGTAACACAAGAAGAAGCTAACGATTCTCAAAAGTTGTTAACAAGATATTCTAAAACAAATACCGAAAATCCATACGATATAACCGGTCATGATGATGTAACGCAGTTACTGTCTTTTGAAATTAATCCTTATAACTTTTATAGAAACATGATAAATGTTATCAACAAAATAATCCCCGGCAAACGTGATTTTAAAAACACAGAATTTGTTGAATCCATTTTAACATTTGATAATTTCAAAATCACAACAAAAGACAAAGGCGGTGTTGACCTTTGGGATGGAAATATGGATATCGCAAAACTTAATTTCTACAACGGAAATACAGACCAAGCATATCTGGAAAAATTCACAAATCCTTATGAAAAAAGAGCAAAAGCTAAAGAACTAAAAGGAGCCATCTATCAAGTTCAAGATTTTGCTTTAAGCGCTGCTCGATATTGGACAAAACTTGTTGCTGATACACAAATTGAATATGTCGCAAAAACCCTAAAAGATGCAGAACCTACAATCATCGGATTCAAAAAAGAAATTGCTCAACAAGTTGCAAAAGGTAACTTACCTGAAAAAGCAAAAGAATTAATGACCGAAGACTTAATCAAAAATGTATTTAACGGTGAATATGACTTTAACAAACCGGAAACCCCGTTTTATTTAGAAGAAAGACGTATTTATATTCAAAATGAAATAATGAAATTTCCGTTGGAATCAATTGAGCTTTCACCTGATTTAG
Source organism: Candidatus Gastranaerophilaceae bacterium (assembly GCA_045636305.1). Taxonomy (GTDB): domain Bacteria; phylum Cyanobacteriota; class Vampirovibrionia; order Gastranaerophilales; family Gastranaerophilaceae; genus RGIG2134. The sequence continues at coordinate 18,275 of JAZTXF010000088.1, forward strand.
TTGCAGTATTGGCATCACCATACATTACAAAACGAGCAACAAAAGAGGAAGATTTATTCAAAAACAGACACGAAACTTTTGTAGAAACAGAAATTGGACAAGGTCCGGAACCTACAAAATACACTCGCGTTTATAACAAAATGGACAAAGTAATTACTAAAGAATTTACAGATTACGTTGTTGAAATTTTAGACCTAATGCAAGAAAGGCTACCTGAACATAAAAGACTATTTGACCAAAAAACCTACAAAATCACAGAATACGGTCAACACGTTTTAAATCATATCTTGCCTGATATAATCAAGTTTGCCGTAGTTAAAAGCTTTGCCCCACAAGCTAGAGTTTCGCTTGACAACAATCGTGGAGTAATTGATTACTCAGAAGCAAACACTCAAGATATTTCATTAAAAACATTAAAAATTAACGGCTCACCGGAAACCGAAGCTGAAAAAACAGTTTTCTTACTAAGAAAAGGATTGGAAAACGTATACAACAGCAATGATAAGCGTCTGCTTGCCAAAGTTTTGGCAAAAAGAATATCTCCGCTCGATACAATCCATTTTAAAGTTGCAGCAGCAATAGTAGACCAAACTCAATCCGGTCTAGGATGGCGTATTGATGCAGCTAAAGATATTGCAAATATTGATGCGCTAAGAACTCAAAACGATAACGATGAAAGACTTTTAGATGCCGTTTCTGATTTTTGGGGTAAATTTAATCAAGTTGTAAAAGAAGAAAACAAACACTCATACACAACTGCGGAAATTACAGACTTAGATAAAGTTTTAATAACAAAAAACGGTGATTTTGACGGTTATGTTGATGCAGAAACACAATTCATTGAAAAAACAGGTCTCAACAACACCGCAAACTATATGTTCTTTTATTCAATGCTTAAAAATTTATTTGCAAGAAACGGTGAAAATGGAATTTTTGAAAATTTTAACGACATAACAGAACTTCATAGAAAACTGGCTCATGGCTGGCCGGAAAACGGCAAGAAAATAAGCTACGGATTTTTGTTCCAGTACCCTGACGATGGTGTCGCAAACTCATACACATTTGTAGGAAACCACGATAAACCAAGAGTTTTACACCTTTTTGCGTTAGATATGGATTTATTCCACTCTAATTTTTCTAATCCTAAACATTTAGAAAGAGCTAAAAACATACTGGGTAATAAAGCTGATTTCAGACCCGACCAGATTAGCGGAAAAGCAATTGCAATGGGAGAAAGACTTCATACTGCAATTTATGAAATAAAAGAAAAGTTTAACCTTGAAGATAAACACTTAGACAAATTTAGGGACGCCATAGCAAACCTTGCAAGCGGTCAATTTAAGAAAAAAAGATTTAACCCTGATGCATTTGGTACAAGAGATTTTCGACATGCAATCGAGCACGTTTTTGAAGAAGCAGAGCAACTTGGATTCAAACATAACAATACTAAAGAGATAAAAAATGCAATGCTTGAAAACATCTTAACCCCTGCAATGGATAAAGCGGCAACTGTTTACAAAATGCTCGTAACACTTCCGGGTTCCCCTACAGATTTTATCGGGGACAAAGAAGGATGCTCCGGCTATGAAACAAAATCAAACAACGACTTCCAACAAAACAGAAATACCGTACCTTTTGAATGGATTAGTTCAACATTAAAAGATAAAAATATCGATAATTCTCAAGACAAAAAATTTGTTAACGACTACTACAACGAAATGACAAGAATCGGCGCTCTTCGTAACAGGAAAGAATTATCAGCTTTAACAAACGGACATACTGTTGCATTACCGCTCCAACAAGGAAAAGATGAATATGGAAATGATGTTAATGTAGCAGCGATATTCAGATACGACGACAAAGGTTCTCAAGTTATCTGTCTTTATACAACGGCAGGAGCGTCAAGTGATGCCAAAGACGGAGTTTTTCACAGATATGTCAACCTAAAAGAATTAATTCTTGACACATTCTATTGGAAAGAAGGTATAAAAGGAGGACTAACTCCGGGTGAGATATTCAAAAATGCAAATGGTGATGAGACATACAAAGTTATTGACGATAACGGTTGCTATAAATTAATAAGGATAAATTCTGTTTATAAAGACATTTCAATTAAACCTGAAGACAAAAACACAGCAGTATTATATAAAGTTAATCCGAAAGTATACGAACCAAGACTCATATACCCAAATATGAATTATTAACTATTACGAAGAATGTTGGTTGACCTGCAGCGCAGGGGATTCTTCACCCGCTTTGCGGGCTCTGAATGACAGGGGCACCTGCCCCTTTTCAACCAGCCGACTTAAAGAGCTAAAGTTCATCGGATTAGGATTCATTTTTGGGGCCGCCGCCCCTCTTCAACCAGCCGACTTAAAGAGCTAAAGTTCATCGGATTAGGATTCATTTTTAAATAGGGGCTTGA
>JAZTXF010000089.1:0-2900 GCA_045636305.1 Candidatus Gastranaerophilaceae bacterium
TTTTTTTTATTGAAACGTGCGTTTTTTTATTTTACCTTATGCTAAATATAAAATTAGGAGGCAGTTATGTATAAAAAATTATCGTTTGCGTTGGTTTCTATGTTGGGAGTAGGTTATTGCCCGTTTGCATCAGGAACTGCAGGCTCTTTGGCAACAATCCCGGTAGCATTTGCATTAGGATATTATTTCGGTGTGTGGGGGATATTAGTAGGAAGTGTTATCGTTTTTCTTTTGGGAACAATGGCGACAAAAGAAGTTTTGAAATACACAAAACATGACCCGTCAATTGTTGTAATTGATGAAATGGCAGGACAACTTTTAACTTTTGCGTTGGTTGCCAATGAATTGGCCGGTAATAGCAATTTGAGCGTAATTTGGTTGTATGCAATCGGATTTGGTTTGTTTCGTTTGTTTGATATTACGAAACCGCAACCGGCAAAATGGGCGGACAGTAAAATAGAAAACGCATGGGGTGTGATGTTGGACGATGTGTTTGCCGGAGTTTATGCGGCAATTTGTCTGTATGCCATAAATAAGTATTTTGTTTTCTAGAAAAATATGTGCCAAATCTTGTATTTCTTTCGCTGATGTTTATATCAAAGGACGGAGGTAAATATGAAAATTTGGCACATAATAATTGCGGTGGTATTTGTATTTGCGATAGTAATTTCGTTATTTTTTTAAAAAAAGTAAATTTTTGCTTGACATATAACGATAATTAGCATAATACTCCAACATCAATTTATCGCGGGGTGGAGCAGCCCGGTAGCTCGTCAGGCTCATAACCTGAAGGTCGTAGGTTCAAATCCTGCCCCCGCAACCAAAAATAAAAAAAAGGTCGTCTTCAGGCGACCTTTTTTTTATTTTTAATTATGCGAGCAGATTTTAACCTACGAAGAAGTAGGTTCACTACCAACGAAAGCCAGACGGAAGTATGGCGGTCGGCTTTGCCGATGAGTGCCTGTGCGAGTGAGTTTTATAAAAATGAAGCTCCAATCCTTCCCCTGCAACCAATAAAATCAAGGCTTTCGAGAAATCTGAAGCCTTTTAATTTTGCTCACATGGGACAATTATGGGACACTAATAAGAAAAAATCCCAATAAACACAAAATAAAGAAAATTAATTTGCTCTACAAAAAATATGTTTTTATGTTTGAATGTTTTTTGATGTAATTATGTTGATAATTTGTTTGTATAAAACAATAAGTTATGCGATAGACGATATCTTTATCTAAATTTATTGATATTGTTTTAGGTGTGTTTTATAATATTTTACATGGTGATTATGAAAAATTATGAAAGGTATTTATATGGGCTGGCTTCTTTTTCCGTTTGTAGTAGTAATTGTATGTGTTTGTTTTTATTTAGGTAGAAAAAAGAAGAGCATACTTTATTACGCTATTATCGGTTTGTGTTTTGCTATTTGTATTGATTATACAGGTGTACATAATTATAAATTTTATTGTACTAAATCTATTAATAGCTGTTCTTATTATGAAAAAAACAAAATGGATACAGATTTTAAGAAAGTCGGAGATTTAATATTATCAGATATAAAATATGTTAACACTGAAGATATAAAAAGTAGGACAAGAAGAAGAGGAGGAGCAAAAGCAAAAGCAAACGTAACTCAAATAGTGGCGAAAACAATAGTTTTTAAATTAAAAGATGGAACTGTCAAAAACTTTAATTCTTTTATAATACCAAAAGATACAAAAAAAAGTAGAGATATTGTAAATAGTATCAATGAATTCTTACATAATAATGAGGAGTTTTATTTGTATGAAACAAATAAAAGTAACAAACCTGACTTTTTCTTGTATTTTATGGTGGTTTTTTGGACTTGTTTCTTTTTGGGGATGTATAAACTATTTACAACTAAGAAAAAATAAATTGGTTTTGCATAGGATATTGCCTATAAAAATATTATTTTTAAAACAAAAAACCTCCGCTAACATAGTTTAGGGGAGGTTGGTGTCTTAGAGAATTTGTTAAAACGAAAAACCGATTCCGGCTCTCAATACGAGACCATTTAACGGTTCGCCGTTTTTAACATTCAAAGGGGCAACATATTGAAGTTCTGTGTTTAAATACATGTTTTTATAAACAAAGAAGTTGCTGCCGAATTTGAATTTAGGATACCATCTGCTGTGGGAATAGGTTGCTGTTTCTGCGTTCAGATAGGTGGTTCCTTCCGGGTAGTACATTGTTCCCCATGGAGTTGCACCGACGGTCATATAAACTTGCGTTCTGTCACCTGCACAAAATCCGATAGACGGACTGATGTAGTAGAGGTGGTTTTTGCCGGTAAGTTTTCTGTCAGTAAAATAGGTCCAGCCGGACTCTATTTCTCCATACAAAAATCCGACTCTGGCTCCGACGGAAACACCGGTAACCGGTGCAAACTCAAGACCGTTAAAGGCTGCGAAAACAACACAATTTCCCTTTACTTCTTTCCACGACGACTGTGCAAAAGAAGATGTAACCGAAGCGGTTACGAGCATCAAAAGCAGTAATAACTTTTTCATAGTATTGATGGTTTAGATGTTTAGAATAATGTTATAAATTGTAAATGAACATAAGGCTATTATAGATAAAAAATTTTTTTTGTCAAATATTTCGCAAAAAAAATCTTGTGTTTGGACTGTTTTATGTTACAATCGTGACAAACCAAAATTTTTTAGATTATGAAAAAGTATATTATTGTCATTTTTGCTTCGATGTTGATGATTTCATGCGCGGATTCTCCGGAGTTGCAGGCTTGTCGCGATGAGTGTGCGAGATTGGAACTGGCGGAGACGGAAATTCTTGATGTGGTTGAAATTCAGCACGATATGGAGATGAAATATTCATACGGGCTGAAGTATAACGGAAAAATGGGATATCGTTGGCGCCCGGAG
>JAZTXF010000090.1:0-14465 GCA_045636305.1 Candidatus Gastranaerophilaceae bacterium
TTTTCTGAAATATGCAAACAATCATTAAACTTACAATTTTTATTAAATTTTTCTATTTCAGGAAACAATTTATCAACATCTTGAGGCAAAAGGAAATCAAATTTCAAATAGCTGAACCCCGGAGTATCTATAATTTTTGCCGTTTCACCATTAAACAATTCTAAAGACATAATTTCGCAATGTCTTGTTGTATGGGTTCCTCTGTTTGTTTTTTCACTTATCTTGTTAGTTTTCAAATGTAAATCCGGATTTATAGAATTTATTATAGTTGATTTGCCAACACCTGACATTCCGCAAAGTGCTGATGTTTTATTAGCCATATGCTCTTGTAATGAATTAATAGCAATATTTTCTTTCGCAGATGTAAAAACTATTTCATAACCCAAATTAGAATAAATATCATACACAGAGCCAATAAGATTATTATCATTAGTCAAATCTTGTTTATTAAAACACAATACAGGCTTAATTTTATGATACTCACAAAGGCAAAGATATCTGTCAAGTTGATGCAAATCCAATTCCGGCTCTTTAATTGCGCTAACAATTATCATTTGCTCAACGTTAGCAACTTTAGGTCTTGGCATAAAATTTTTTCTTGGCTCAATTTGGGAAATAAACGCCTGTTTTGAGATATGATTAATTTCCTCAAGAATAGCAATATCCCCGACAAAAACCTCTTGTAACTGTTTTTTCAAAGTATCTTTTAATTTGCATTCAATAACTTCATTATTAAAGTGCACATAATAAAAATCACTATGAATTTTAAAAACTTGAGCCGTTAATTTCATAGTTTTATATTATCACAGGTGTGCTAAAATCACTATATTTATAAAGGAATGTATCCGCTATAAACAAGACTCGTCCAATCAGAATAATAACACAATTGAGTTGCGGATCCGCAAGGAATATATATTTTACCCATATTTTCCGGTGGAATATTAAGCGCACTGCAAATTTCAGCCTGAATAACATCCCCATTAGTCACAATAATTATTCGTTTTCCGATATTATGCTCAATGAGTTCTTCTATTTTAGAGTGAACTCTTTGTACAAATTCCGAATTAGACTCTCCATTTTCTGGACAAAACTCTGCACGATTTTCATGATATTGTTTTAATTCTTGAGGGTACAATTTTTTTATTTGCTCAAAAGTCAGTCCACTCCACCTTCCTGCTCTTTTAGAATAAAGAGAATCTACAATTTCAAACTCTTTTTTATATTCATTAGCAACATATTTGCATGATTGAACAGCTTTTAAATTTGTGCTTGAATATATTTTATCAACCTTAGGTGAGCGTTTTTCAACCCATTGAGCAATATTTTCCGCCTCTATTTTTCCAAGCTCATTAAGAGGCGGATAATCTATTTTGTCATTCAAACGGGTTTCTTCTGAATAAATAGTAGACCCATGCTTGATAAAAGTTATTTTACATTTTCTTTTGAACATATTAAACATATTTACAGTATAACATCTTTTTTCGTATTTTTATAATCTATTTTTATGATTTTGTTATAATAAGTATATGGAAAAAACAAAAAAGCTATTAGAATTTGATAAGGTTTTAGATTTAATATCCCAATACTCTTATAGTGGATTAGGGGCAAGATATTGTTGCAACGCTAATATATACAGCGATTTTGAAATAATAAAACTCGAGCAAGCATATACAACAGAAGCACGAAATCTTTTAAACCAAAATCTCGAACCGCCTCTTGAAAACATTTACGACATTAATACGGCATTGCAAGACCTAAAAAAAGGTCTGGCAATATCAGCACAAGAGCTTGTTGAAATTGCACATTTATTAAAAACTACTCGCCTAATGCGTGGATATTTAGAACGAAACACCGCCATAGCAAAAGAACTTTTTAATAATTTTTTTGAAATACTACAAACTGAAAAAGAATTAGAAAACAAAATTTTTGATACATTTGATGCTGAATTAAATGTAAAAGACTCAGCTTCCACGACATTAAAATCATTAAGAACCTCTTTAAGAGATTCCGAACAAAATTTAAAAACAGAAATATCTCGTTTACTAAACAATTCAACATTTGTAAACAACTTGCAAGATACTGTATGGACAACCAGAGATGAGCGTGTGGTTTTTCAGGTTAAAGCTGAATGCAAAAGTAAAGTAGGCGGAATCGTTCACGACACATCAGCGTCAGGACAAACATTTTTTATTGAACCTAAACAACTTGTTCCTTTAAATAACAAAATTCGTGAAATAAAAATCTCTATTTTAGCCGAAATTCAACGAATTATTGATGAATTAAGCAGAGAAGTCGCTCTTTTTGCAGATAATTTATTTAACAATTTAGACAAATTAGCAACTTTAGATTATATCTTTGCAAGAGCAAAGTACTCACTTAAAAATGACTTTGCTCGTCCAGTCCTTACTGAAAAAAGAGTCATAAACCTAAAAGGAGTAAAAAATCCTGTTTTAATGAAGGTTTGCAACAATGTAGTAGAAAATGACTTTTATCTTGATGAAAACAAAAATTGCTTGATTATAACAGGCTCAAACACCGGAGGAAAAACTGTTTTAAGCAAAACAATAGGACTTGTCATACTTATGGCTCGTGCAGGATTGCATATTCCTTGTTACGAGGGTGAGCTTTATCCTTTTGAAAAAATTTGTGCTGATATCGGAGATGAACAAAGTATTGAACAAAGCCTTTCAACATTTTCATCACACATGAAAAATATTATAAATATATTAAACATTATAGATGATAAAACATTGGTTATTTTAGACGAATTAGCAGCAGGTACAGACCCTCAAGAAGGCGCATCACTGGCTCAAGCAATATTAGAAGAAATGCAAATCAAAGGTGCATTTGTTTTGTGTACAACACATTATGGAGAATTAAAATCTCTTGCATATACAAAAAAAGGGTTTAAAAACGCATCCGTAGAATTTAATACAGAAACTTTATCCCCGACATATAAATTATTAATGGACATCCCCGGCGCAAGTAATGCTATTCATATCGCTAAAAACTTGGGGTTATCTCAAAATATTGTCCAAAAAGCCCAACAAATTCACTATACGCAGAAAGATGTTACAGCAGAGGTTTTACAAGAACTGCAACAAACGCAACAAACACTTTCTCAATCAGCAAAAGAAGCAAAAGAACACGAAAAAACTGCCGAAGGATTAAAACAAGAATACAAAGAAAAAGTTGATGAAATTAAAAAACAGAAAAAGAAAAACATAGATATATATAAGAAAAAATACGAAACAAAAATCCACCAAGCTCGTAAGGAAATAAAAGAAATTCTTGATGAACTAAGAAAAGAAAAATCCGAAAAAGTAGCACGTAGAGCGTATGCACGTGTTGCAGAATTAGAACGCCAAGCCTACCAACAATTTTCTGATGATATGGATGATGTTTCTCAAAAATATCAAAAAATTGATTGGACTCTCGCCAAGATAGGAGATAAAGTTGTTGTCAAAGGACTTGACCAAAAAGCGGAAATTATTGCTTTGCCTGATAAAAACAATAATGTTCAAATCCAAATAGGACTTATAAAAACGAAAGTAAAAAAAGACAAAATCGCTAAGTATGACTCAAATCTTGTCAAAAAACCTTCAACAACGGTTTCATCATATTCCGTTTCCAAAAAATTTATCTATAATCGGCATGAAATGTCACAAACATTGGATTTAAGAGGGTACAGAGTCGAAGAGGCACTTGACGAACTTGAGGCATATTTAGATAAAGCAAGCCTTGCAAACCTTACACCTGTATATATAATCCACGGACACGGGACAGGGGCACTAAAATCGGTATTGAGAGATTATATTTCAACTTCTCCCTATGTTTGCAAATACCGAGTCGGAGAACAAGCCGAAGGCGGAGACGGCGTGACGGTAGTTGATATAAATTAACCACGCATATCCGAGCGCATTAAATAATCTTATTTATATAATTCACAATTTCCTTGTACATGCTAAAATATAATAAAAAATAAGGAGTGTATTATGCTGGATTTAAATAAAGAATATGAAGTAGTAATTTTCTCAGTAGGAGAAACCAAGGCTGGTGCAAAGATGGGTAAACTTCAACTAAAAGACAAAGATGCCAATTTGCTGAATTGTGTATTGTGGGAAGAAACCCTTAACAGACTTGATGAAAAAATATTCAGAACCGGCAATATATTAAAAATCATTACCGGCACATATAACGCGCAATACAACAACTGCCATGTGAGCTCTTTGGCGCTTGTTAAAGAAGCAAAACTTGGTCTGGATAAAGAAGAAAGAGAAGAAGTGTTCTCTAAAATTGTAGAATTTGCACAAAATATTAAAGATGAAAAACTGCAAAAATATGTTAGCTCACTCCTTTTTGAACATGAAGAACAATTTAAAGTTGCCCCCGCAGCTAAACTTATGCATCATAATTATATTGGAGGGCTTCTTGTTCATACTTTGGAATGTTTAGAATATGCAAAATCAGCGTTAAACAATTTCCATAAAGATGTTGATAGTGATAAAGTATATGCTGCTTGTATTTTACATGATTTTGGCAAAATCTTTGAATACTCCATCAATCTTGAAACCGGGCTTATTGACTATGATAACAATTTCAAAAAAGAATGGCTTAGCCACTCTCAATGGGGATATTCAAACTGTATGACAAACGGGTTTAAAGATGTTGCAAAAATGATAGCTACGCACCACGGACGTTTAGAATGGGGCGCTATAGTCGATTTAAACGAACGTGACTTGGATTCTTTGGATTATTTAGTACACCACATTGACGACCTTTCGGCTAAATTTGGAAGAATAAGTATTTCTGACTTAGGTTAATCAATTACTGCGTATATTAAAGATTTTTCCGAAGGTTTTTCTTGGGTTATTTCAAAGGCACTCAAAGTTAGCGTGCTTGCCTCTTCTATAAATTTTTGAGGTTTGTCATTAACATATAACGTTGCAACTACATCTCCTTCAGAAACATATTCACCTGTTTTTTTATTCAAATAAACACCAACCGCATAATCTATCGGATCAGTTTTTTTGTCACGTCCGGCTCCGAGTATTTTTGAAGATTTTGCAATTTTCAGTGCATCTATTGAACTAATATAACCATTATTTGTTGTTTTTAGTTCAATTTTTTTATTTGCGACAGGCAGTAAATCATAGTTATCTATAAACGCAGATTGTCCACCCTGAGCCTTAACCAATTGTCTAAAACACTCCAAGGCTTTACCGTTCTCAACCACAGCTTTAATCATCTCAACGGCTTGTTCTTCAGTTTTAGCTAAATCTAATTTCAAGACAGACAACGCAGCTAATTTATATGTAATTTCTGCCAAATCCTTGCAAGTATTTCCTTTTAAGAACTCAACAGTTTCAGCAATTTCAACGGCATTACCAATGGCTCTGCCCAAAGGTTCATTCATTGAACTAACGACCGCAGTAATTTTTTTACCCAAATTTTTACCGACTTGAACCATTAATTCAGATAAGGCTTTAGCCTCATCCGCTGTTTTCATAAACGCACCCAGTCCGTATTTTACGTCCAAAATAATATTGTTAGCACCTGATGCAATTTTTTTAGATACGACAGAAGAAGCGATTAACGGCATACTGTCAACCGTTGCGGTTACATCTCTCAACGCATATAGCTTGCCATCCGCAGGGGCAAGCTTTGCTGTTTGAGATGCTATAGCTGCACCTATTTGTTTAACTTGTTTCAGTATATCATCCATTGGCAACGCACAATCAAAATTAGGGATAGACTCAAGCTTGTCAATTGTTCCGCCTGTAAAACCCAATCCTCTACCGCTTAGTTTTACAATCGGTACACCTAACGCTTGCAAAATAGGGATAAGTATAATTGTTATTTTATCTCCAACACCACCTGTTGAATGTTTATCAATAATATTTTCTGCAATAGCCGACAAGTCCAGAACTTCACCGGAGTTAATCATAGCTCGAGTTAAATTTGTAGTTTCCTCTGTGTCCATTCCGTTGAAGTAAACAGCCATAAGCCAAGCAGAAATTTGATAATCTGCCGCAGTTCCATCCATCAACGAATTTATAATAAATTCAATTTCTTCACGAGTATGTTTTAATCCTTTTTTCTTTTTCTCAATTAAATCAACTATTCTCATAGAAACTCCTTGTTTTATGAGTAAATTATACAACTATTTTAAAGGATAGTCGAGAAAATTTCTTATCCTTTTAACGCTTCACTAATTTTTGTTTTATAAAACTCGGTAATCTCAATCATAGCGTGCATAGTGAGGGCTAAAACATCCACTTCATCTTGCCATTTACGATATCCGCAGTCTTTAGGAAATATTACAAGAGGGTTACTTGGGAACTCTCGGCAAATATCAGGTCTGTTCTCATAATCTGTACACAAATTATCTTCTCCAAGTTTAGGACAATGATAAAAATATATATCATTATCATTTGGATATTTTTTTTCCAAAAGCGCAAAAAATTCAGGGTATAAAGGGCGCGCATCTTCTTTGTTTTTGTAGGGAACAAATATTGAAGTAAACTGTTTGGCAAAAATATCCCCGTTTTTTGCACGTTCTTGCAGTTGTTCGTATGAAAACTCGCTTGAGGCAAGCTTACAACACGCAGCGCATTTAACGCAATGATATTTTTCTTTGAGGGTGTTTATTTGTTTGACTTGCTTGTAGATACTTTGGGATATTTCATTTTCTAGTTTTGTTAAACAATGCTCTTGCCAAAAACGATATAAACAATCTTGAGGTAGTTTTTGAGTTGGGTTTTGGGGGTAGTGAGGGCAATTTTCTTTATATATGGAGCAGTTTTTGCAGGATAGTTGTGCTTTTTTATGATTGAATTGTTGCAAAAATGCTTCATTTATCTTAACAAATATGTCAGAGTATATACTTTTCTTTTTTTCTTCATCTTGAATTAAATTCTGCGCCATTAGAGCATTTCACCCCCATTTAGATACTTTAATTGTAAACATTTGTAACAAAATATAGTATATACTCGTTAAATAAAGCAATATATATTTGCACTTTTTTTTCATGTATATAAGAGATAAAAAAAGGATAGCACAATGGGCGGTATCAGACAACAAATAGTTCAAAAACTACAAAGTTTAAAATCTACCAACAAAACTCAACAAACTGGTAACCAAAACCAATCAAAAATGAGTGGTAGCATTTGGGATACTAACCCGCTTCAACTCCAACAAGCTCAAAAGATGAGCCTTAGAGCTAATGAAATGTATCGTTCTGATGTAAAAAATGGTTACAACAGATTAGATATGAACAATAGTATCTTTGGCAAAATGAGCGTTGATAATAACAAAGACGTTATCGAAAATGTTAATAATGCTTCAGAATACGGCACTCAAGCTTTCGCAGCTAAAAACCTTACTTCACACCTTGCAAGAGCTTCAAAAGGCTTAAATGCAGCTAATGATGAAATGTCTTTTGAAGAAAGACTACAAAATGCAGCCGATGGAAAAGTAAAAGGTACAGAAATAACTGTAGCAAGCTCAAATCAAGCTGCTGCAGATGCAAAAAAAGACACTAAAAAAATTGAAAACAATTTGAATGAAACAAAAAGCACAAATAGATCAGCTGAATCTCAAAAAGATGAAGATGATCGTACAAAAGAAACAGAAAAAAACAAAACAAATAAAGCAAAATCTCAACAAGAATCAACCGAAGCTCAATCACAAAAAAAACAAGCATCTAACGATAAAGATTTAAACGGAGCAGACAGAGAGTTTACAGATTCTCAAAATATGGGTGATGCAAACACCGTTCAAGGCCAAGTTGAACAAGGTAATGCACAAGCAAGCAGTGCACCGGCTCAACCTCAACAACAACAAGCTAATGCTCAAGCTGCGCAACAAGAAGCAGTAGAGGATGTTTCTTCTCAACAACAACAAGCTATGGAAAAAGCTCAAAACGACCAAAAATCAGAACAAGAAAAAGGAGCTAAAGACCAAGCTGATAAAGAAAAAGAAGCGGCTCAAGTAGGTGCAAAATTTGAAGCAATCAACACAGAAAAAGCTCAAGCTGAACAACAAGTTCAAAAAGCTAACGCAGAAGCAGCTAGTCTCTCTGCACAAGCGGCTAACGCTCAAGCTAACGCTTCAGCAATTGATGGTCAAATCAACAATATGGATGCAAAAATCCAAGATGCACAAGCTAAAGCAAACAGCGCAACTGCAGTAAGCCAAGAAGCTGAATCAAAACAATCAATGTTGGATACATTATCAGACTCTGCATCAAAAGCAGCTGACTCTTACGAAAAAACAGAAAAAGATGCCAAACAAACAAAACAACACGCTCAAGCCCAAACAATTACAGGACAAACTTTATCAGCGGCAGGCGGTATCGCTACTGGAATTGGCAGTATGATGATTGCTAATGGATATGCAACAGAAACAGAAGGAGCTATGGCAGCTCTTATGGGCGAAAAGTTTGGTACAAGTGGAGAAGCAACCACAAAAACAGGTGATGGCATGAAGGTAGTAGGTTATGCGAAAATGTCCAATCATGTAACATACACTGAAGGTATTGTACTTGCAACTAATGGCGAATGTATGGTTACAAATGGACAAGGTCAAATTGCAATGGGGCAAATGGAGTTATCTTTTGGTACTAAAATGCGCTGTTTAGGTGCCGCAGCAAAGAGCACAGGGGGCTTAGTTGCCGCTGCAGGCGTAGCTTCAACAATAGCCGGTGGAATTATGACAACAAATGGTCAGCAACACGCGCAATCAGCTAAACAAAAAATGCAAACTGCTTCTCAAGGTGCAGCATCTGCAAGAGCATCAGCAGCAGCATACAAAAATATGTCAGCTAATATGTCATCAACTGTTCAACAACACAAAGCTCAAGCTGATGCAGCAAACGCTGAAGTTACTGCTCTAAACGAACAAAAAAGCAATTTACAAGCTCAAAAAGCCGGTCAATTACAAATCGCTTCAGAAGCTTCTCAAAAAGCATCTGACGCTAGATCTAACGCATCAGAAGGCAGATCCAGAGTACAAAACGCTCTAAGCGCTGCTAACCAACTTGCTCAAACAGGTGACGCTTCATCAGTTAACATCCAAGCTCAAGGCGAAGCTAAATCAGCTGGTAAAGTTAGCTCAAGCTCTCAATCTTCTGCCCCAATGACAGGCTCAGGCGCTGTTGCAGGTTTCGGTGGATTTGGCAGCTTCCAAGCTCTTCAAGCAGCATCTAACGCTAAAGGCGCCAACGAAGCTCAAAACAAAGACAACAAACAAAACAAAACTGAAAATAAAAACGACAAAAACGCACAACAAAACCAAAAAGCTCAACAAAATCAAAACCAAAACAAAAACCAAAATGTTCAAGCTGTTAAAACTGACGAAGTAAACAAGAAAAAAATGTTGGGCTAATAAATAACAACTCTAAGAAGAGAAGGTTTTAGGAAGAGTAATATTTCAAGAAGGGAAAAGGATTACAAAAGCGGGCACAGCCCGCTTTGTGGGCTTTGACGCCCGTCATCCAAAGAGAGTAAAACAACCAAAGGATCACCCGCTTTGCGAGTTCTGAATAACGAGTAAAAGCGAAGTTCAGGACAGCAATTACTATTTAAAAAATTGCCCACCCATCAAATAAAACTTTGAACACGTCACACCTGTCTCTAAACGGCGACAATTTTTTTCATTATCCTGATAGGAAAGCCCCGTCCCAAACGGCTCCAATCTATCACCATATATATTTACACCAAATACATCCAATCCAAATCTATTAGGCATTTTTGTACCATTCAAATCAAAAACTATAATTCCGCATAGATCTTGACCCTTAAGACATTTATCATTAAACCAATTTATCCCGACCAAAACTCGTTTATCAGGTGAATACCCCATCTTTTGCACATAATATTTGGTATCACTCGAAACACTCAAACCGTTTAAAAACCTATATTTATAGCTTTTTAAAGATTTTTCAGGTAATTTATCATTAACTGTATCTAAATTTAATGTTGTTTTAAAAAGTTCTAAGATAGCCCCATCTCTTTGAGGCTGCGAAAGTTTTAAACTTTGCTCCAAGTCATTTTTTTTCGTTAGTAACAAAACATCATAAGAATATTGCGCTGAAGCCAACACCTTTTTCCATTTATAAATAACATCGCTTTCCTGACTTATATCAAAAACTTTACCCAAAAACATGCACACAATAGCAACAAGTAAAAAACCAACCACTGCTACTTCCGCAAAGCTAATGGCCGGTTTTTTCTTAAATTTTTGAAATAAATATTTCACAATATCACCTAATTGCGAGCCAAATCCAAAAGTCGTTTTTCTTCGTACAATTTGTCATAAATCCAATCCGGAATAAAGTTTTTTCCCATTATAATTGTTCCATTATTAGGGTTTGGAGCATGAAAATCAGACCCTCCTGTAACAATCAGCCCCAACTTTTCTGCCATAGTTGAAAAATATTCAACCATAGCAGGTGAATGCTTTCTGTGATACGCCTCAATACCTCTCAAACCGTGTTGCATAAGCTCTTTTGTAACTTCCTCAGCTATATCTACATCAAAAGGATGAGCAAAAACAGGCACGCCCCCTGCCTCATAAATAACTTCCACAGCTTCATGAGGAGAAACACTGTTTCTCTTAACGTAAACAGGCGAATCATCATTTATATATTTATTGTAAGCCTCTATGACACTACCTGTTCCACCTTTAACGGTAATTGCCTTTGCAATATGCGGACGACCGATACTGCCGCCTTGCGCAACTAGTTTTTTAACATCATCAAACTTTATCGCAATCCCTGCTTTTTTATTTAAAAGCTCTATAATGGCTTGGGTCTGCTCAATTCTGGCTTTTTGCTGCGTTTTCATCATCTCTTGAAAATCCGAATTATTCGCATCCATAAAATAGCCCAATATATGAATTTCAAACCCTTTATAAAGCGTATTCACCTCAACCCCTCGAATAATTTCAAGTGGTTTTGTTCCATTTTTTTTCGCAATCTCATTCGCATAATCAATTGCAATATTATGCGACAAAACATTGTCGTGATCCGTCAAAGCTATTGCATCAAGTCCGGCATCAATTGCAGCATCTACAACTCTCTCAGGCGAAAAAACTCCGTCCGAGTAGGTTGTGTGAATGTGTAAATCGATTTTCACTTTCCTATCCTTTCATTACTCATTTTCCTCATCATAAATCTTTTCAATCATAAAACTTTTCATAGAAACAGCATCACCGCTATCAACACAAACCTCAGCAATAACACCGTTTAACTGCACAACTTTACCTTCTGCAATCAAATACCTTTGAGGCAAAGCCGTTAAAAATCTTTTTAAAGATGTGTCAGCATCCATACCAATAACACTATCTTTTACACCACAAAAACCCGCATCCGTAATATATGCGGTTTTTTCGTTTAAAATTTGAGCATCTGCAGTCTGCACATGAGTATGGGTGCCAACAACAACACTAACACCTAAATTTGAAGCCCAACGAGCAAAACAAATCTTCTCTGCAGTTGCTTCCGCATGAATATCTATAAAAACTATCGGAGTAATTTCTTTTATCTTTTTTATTTCCTCTTCAACAGTTTTCCAATAACTGTCAATTAAGCCCATAAACGTCGTACCCAAAACATTTATGACACCTATTTTCACATCTCCGCAGGCAAAAATACGACTGCCAACTCCTGGTGTGCCTTCCGGATAATTTATCGGACGAACAAGCTTTTCTGCTGTATCAATATAATTAAAGATATCACCTTTATCCCAAATATGGTTTCCTGATGTCATACAATCAACACCTGCTTCACTCAATTGAGTATAATTTTTTGATGTCAAACCAAAACCATGAGATGCATTTTCAACATTAGCAATGACAAAATCATATTTAATATCATCAGAACAAGCAACTTGGCCGCCCAAAAACTCACTTACAAGTTTTCTTGCAGGACGGCCAACCAAGTCGCCTAAAAATAATATTTTTATTGTGTTTGTCATTTCCTTATTTTGCAAGTTCTGTTGTTCTAAATTCCCTAACTACAGTAACTCGAATTTGTCCCGGATAATCCATTTCATCTTCAATACGCTTTGCAATATCACGAGCCAACTTAGCAGAAGTAACATCATCAAACATCTCAGGTTGAACGATTACTCGAACCTCTCTACCTGCTTGAACTGCAAATGACTGTTTTATTCCTTCATAGCTTGTTGCTATTTCTTCAAGTTTCTGTAAACGTTTAATATAAATTTCTAAAGTATCGCGTCTGGAGCCCGGTCTACCGGCAGAAGCCGCGTCAGCAAGTTTAACCAATACAGCCTCAATAGTGTTTGCGCTAACATCATCATGGTGCGCCTCTATGGCATGAATAACATCTTCTCTTTCTCCATAACGACGAGCAAGCTCAACACCCAACTCTATATGCGTACCTTCTTGAGATTGGTCAACAGCTTTTCCTATATCATGCAAAAGACCAGCACGCTTAGCAACTGCAACATTTGCACCAAGCTCAGCGGCTAACATACCAGCAATATGACCAACTTCTAACGAGTGTTTTAAAACATTTTGACCATAACTTGTACGATAATACAAACGTCCTAATGTTTTAATAAGCTCTTTATTCAAGCCCATAACGCCCATATCAAGAGCAGCATTTTCACCTTCTTGTCTAATTTTTTGTTCAATTTCTTCACTAGCTTTGTTAACCATATCTTCGATACGAACAGGGTGAATACGTCCGTCAACAATAAGTTTTTCCAAAGCCAATTTTGCAATTTCCCTTCTTACGGGATCAAAGCCTGATAAAACAACTGCCTCTGGGGTGTCATCAATAATAAAATCCACCCCTGTAAGAGTTTCTAAGGTTCTAATATTTCTTCCTTCACGCCCAATAATACGACCTTTCATATCATCTGACGGCAAGTTTACAACAGAAACAGTTGACTCGACAACAGTATCTATCAAACATCTTTGCATAGTTGTTGTGAGAATTTCCTTCGCTTTTTCATCAGACGCCTCTTTAATCTTTTGTTCATTTTCACGAACAATTTGATTAAACTCTTGAGCCAAATCTTGTTTTAATTGTTCCATAAGCATGTGCTTTGCATCATCTCTTGACATGCCGGAAATTCTTTCTAACTCACTAACCTGCTTAGCAATTACATCTGCAAGATAATCTTCTTTTTCATAAAGTTCATCAAGCTTTTTGTTCATTTGCTCTTCTTTATCTGTTGCAGCTTGGATTTTATCTTCAAGTAAATCCTCTTTTTTTGCCAATTTTGATTCTTGTCTGGTTAAATCGTTTCTTCTTTCTCTAACCTCATCATTAAATTTTTCAATTTCATTGTTAAGAGCTTCTCTGGCAGCAATTTTTGCCTCTTTTCTAATTAGCTCTTCTCTTGTTTTCATTTCAGATTCAACATTTTTGTTCCGAGCCGATAATCTTTTTACCTTGTTCCAAAGTGCAATACTTGCACCACCAAGAACTAATGAAACAATAACAAAAACTATCAGCAATAAGCCTGTACTTTCGATTGTCCTGTCCTCTTCTTATCTATATAACTATTCTCCTACGCACTTTCGCACGAGGATTTGGATTCTATATTAGAAATTACTTTTAGTTGTAATTATTTTTTCATATATAACAATTTCATTTTATTTCTAACTAAGCTTATAGTAACATTTTTAATCGTGTTTTACAAGCAATATTTGTATTTTTCTCTCAAATTCTCCGATTTTGTATGTTTACAAGCTCATTTTTTTAAGATTTGTTAACTTTTCATATCAAATAATTAACAACTTTTTTATACCAACAAAGATACCCTGATATAGATTTTTTTAAAGCTAAAAATATCCTAACCTTATAAAAGAAATTAGGTTAAAATATATGCAAGTTAAAAATTGTCTTTTTATAAAACCAAATACCTCACATAACAAAAAAGTTACAGCACACAAAAAATGCTACATTCCTATTTCTGAGCAACTTGGATACCCTAATGCTGATAAATTTATAAATTCTAAGCATAAGAGAAGAAATTAATCATCATATTAATTATGACCTACCCAAAGTTGGGCAAATGTGGAAATAAATTCAACATGACATGTAAAAATGGGCACCTACTTCATTTTCTTTTCCCATCATTCTTGTATATGTTACGTAATTCAATGACAAATATTACAAACTGTAAACACGAGTTTTTTCAAGCCCAGAGCAGAATACAGCTATTCTATTCTATTCTATTCTATTCTATTAGGAAATTATACAATCTCCCTTGTTTTTATTTATATATATTAACTTTTTGTTACAAGAGAGTAGATTTAATTTTAAAAAAGAGAGCTATTTCCGAACATGGGTCTTTTTATCGACGCAATCGCCTCAAATGAGGTCACATATGACAAAGGTGCTATCGAAGTTGATACTTCGTACAATCTTGGTGATGGGTTTCATAAAGTTGAAATTACCGGAAGTAAAACTAACATTTCTACGG
>JAZTXF010000091.1:0-2754 GCA_045636305.1 Candidatus Gastranaerophilaceae bacterium
TGCAGTTCCTGATGCAAACGGGCAATAACCTACTCCCAACATAGAAACCAACGCAAACGATAATTTTTTATACATAACTGCCTCCTAATTTTATATTTAGCATAAGGTAAAATAAAAAAACGCACGTTTCAATAAAAAAAAATCTTGCTATCTATTTTTTTTGTGATAAACATAGTGCGTCAACGAAGTGTAGTTCAGCCTGGTAGAACGCTGCGTTCGGGACGCAGAGGTCGCTGGTTCGAGTCCAGTCACTTCGACCAAATAAAACCACCCTTTCGGGTGGTTTTTTAAGTATAATATTTTAGATAATGGAAACCCCTCACAATAATAAAATTGTGAGGGGTAATTAGTTTTTATTAGAGAAGATTGTAGAAGTTTTTATCGCCAATTCGATAATGTTCTACCTGCATTCCGGGTTCGGCATCTAGCCAAATAGGATCTTCTGAAGCTTCTAAGGTTACCTTTTTGCCATTTTCAAAGAAGATGTTGACGATTGTTCTTGTGCCACCCTTAGCAGAACCTGATGCAGAACCACTTGCTCTGCGGTAGAGAAAGCTTCTATAACTAAAATCAGCCTTCATAGATGCTGTAAATTCAGAATTTACATCATGTATAGATACTTTTTTGATAGTATAAGTACCTACCTTTTGCAAGCTAACACGAGTAAAGGTATTCCCGTGTTTTTGATACTTATTTCCTTTAATGTTAGATCCCAAAGTAACCGGAAAACTTACCATACAACGATAACTACTATCAGAAGCTATATATAACCAACCTTTATTACTATTAGTACGATCATTTTGATAATACATCCAACTTCCATCAGAAAACCATATTTTACTATGGTTATATTCTAAGCTACCACCATACCAAACTCCATTGGGATTTTCCCATTGAACCTTAACAACTTCAAGAATCTCTTGTGCAAACACATTTGTTGCCATAAATAGTGTTACGGCAATAATAATAAGTTTTTTCATAATCTTTAGGTTTTTAATGTATAATAATTTTTAATATTGGGTGGATGGTAGCATGTTTTATTATAAAAATCAAATATTTTTTATGTCTAATTTTCGGAAAATATTGTTTTCTGATTTGTTACCATTTTTTAAGATACAAAAGTCAAGTTATAACCTAGTGGTCAGTGTATTTTATTAAAAAATAACAAAAAAATAATCAAACCACCTAGTGGACGGTGAACAAAAGCCAACCTTACCAGTGTGGATGAGAATGTTCGCCAACGTTAAAATAACACTTTGTAAAATAATAAAAAAATTGCCTTATCAAAAACAAGGTATTTTTTTACAATTTAGAGGGGGTTAACGAGACCAACAAATATAATCCTGCTTTATAGAGCAGGATTTTTTTGTTGAACCGCACAAGCGGGGCTCGAACCAGCGAAAAAGCTGTTTGACTACAAGCGAAAGGTGGACGGAAGTACGCCGGTGAGCGATAGCTAATGAGTGCAGTGGAACGAGCATTGCATAAGCAATGTCGAGGACAGTCCAGTCACTTCGACCAGAATTTTAAAGCGAAAGTATGAACTTTCGCTTTTTATTTTTTAGGGAAAAACTATGCAAGATTTAGATTTTCATGGACTACGCATCATATTTAATAAAATCACTCAATGCTTTTCCATCTTCAGTGCGCCAATAATATTTCCCATTACAAGCTCCACCACCGACAAATTCTCCCGCTGACGAAGGAGAAGTAAATTCTAAATCTTTTGTTGTCACATCATTTACAATATATTTGGCATAATTATCTCGCAATTTTTTTACGGAACCATGATTGCTATAAATTTTATTATCAATGCGTGAACCTGATAATACGATATAGCGATTACCTTCCAAAACAATCATTCTCGCATCCGTTGAATCTCGCAAAAACTTAAATACATTGTCTGTATTAACCGTATATTTTCCTTTATAATGTTGAGATTTCTTTTTAGTATTTTCTCCAATAATCGAAGTTTTATCAAAATCATCCGGAATATTTAATTCTGCATCTTCTATTAGTTGAGCACAACGAGCCAAGTGTTTTAATGCATCTTCCGGTTTTATGTTAAAAAATTCACGCCCCTTACGAATCCTTTTATCTGCTAAATCCGTCAAAATTTCATGTAGATGTTTTTCAAGCTCATTATACTTTGATGTCTTAATAGTAGCATATATTTCAAATGGCAACGGAATAGCCGTGTTGTCTAGTTCTTTTGAACGAACATCAACTTCTCGAGAACTTTTACCTATCTTTATCCAATCTTCTCTAAAGCTTGGATTTGTTAAAATATAAACATACCCCTTTTCTTTTGTCACAGTATCAATCCTTTCGTTTCCCTTTATCGGTAAATGATATTACCGAATAATTACCCAAAATACGAGTAAAATTTCCCGAATACTGACATTTTTTATAAAAAATCTTTATATTTAATAGTCGATGAATTTTAAAATTCGCCTCAACATCTCTTTACTTTTTGAAAAAAAGAGGACTTTGTGTCCTCTTTTTTATTTCTCTTCATCTTCTTCTGTCGGAATAGTTTTTTTGGTCATTTTTATTCTTGTTATTCGCATATTGTCGGTCGCAATAACTTCATAATAACAAAAATCGTCCTCAACCTTGTCTCCGGCCTTTGCAACCTGCCCTAAAAGCCCGAATACATAACCGCCTACCGTAGATTCTTCATGGTCAATATCCGGCAAATCCATACAGTCAAATGCTTCTTCAATCAAAACGGCACCATCGAACTCACATACA